>JBEDKY010000473.1:0-7727 GCA_041171905.1 Pseudomonadota bacterium | reverse complement strand
GTGGCTTCACAAGTCGATTCGTCGGTTGTGCTTCCGGTCGTCATTGCGAGGGAATTTGAGCTGCCGCAGGGGGTTATTGAAGAGAGAATCGGACGGCTGCAGTACTCGGACTCCAGAGGCTACGGAGTTTTCGCCATCGGTGCGAACCGCATTCTGACGCTTTTGTGGAACTTTGAATCCGGAAAGGAGGACAGCCACATGGAGTTGGGTGGTCTTTTCCGACACTACACGACGTTATTTATTGAATCCCTGCGCGACAATCCCGACCCAATCGCACTCGACAAATTCGCATTGCGCTTCTCCTCGGACGTCGGCGGGCTGTTGGAAAGAAGCGCACTGAGTCAGCGGTTCGAAAAGATATCCGTAAACGCGGTTCTGCTGGATTTACAATCAGGCGAAGCACAGGAGTGTGTGTTTGGCAGTGAACAGATGTCCTTTTCAGGGAATTCACGCGTAGAACGTGAGCTTCTCCTCGAGCTCAATGGTGTTCTTCGCCTCGACCGGCTTGTCTACCGCGAGCGGCGGAGAATTTTCTCGTCGCAGCAGTATGCCTGGCTTTTCAGTCACGACAGCCGCTTGCGCGAAATTGTTCCTGTCTTCACGCAATCGGGTTTTCTTGATGACTACCTGAATCAAAAGCGGGCGCGTGGACTCTCGCTGGCGCGCACGTTTCAGGATGGCCGAATGCCCGACGATTTTACCGCGCTCGCGGTGATGTTCGATGGCAACCTGACAATGAAGAAAAACGTTGCCTGATGGTTACCTTGCTCAATGTCGAACATCAATGCGGTTCAGACGCATAACTGCAAAAGCTATCGGTATGAGAATAAAGGCGAGCGCCCAGCACAACGCCTGCGCTGTATCGGCCGATGTCGGTGGAACCCATTCGCCTCGTGCGCTGTTGACGATCAAAAGGTTTGGATTCCAGAATCTCAGAAGCCAAAAAAGTACACCGCCGTTGTTCGTCTGCGTAAAGTCTTGGTTGAGTGCAGCACCCGCACTCATCAATGTATCAAAAGAAGCCGTCAGATGGCCGAACGAGAACAGCGTGATTGTCGCGATGATTGCATAAATCGGACGAACAAGTGTGCCCATGAATCCTGCGACTGATAATGCTGTCAGGCTTTTGAGCCACGCAAAAAACAACATTGTGAATTGAATATAGAGACTGACAGACTCGGGATTTTCAGACATCCGCGGCAGGATGAAGATTTTCAGACAGAACAACGCAGCGGCAAGTGCCAGCAGAACCACCGCGTAGGCAAACAATCGGGCGATATAAAGACTGTGCCGTGATGCGCCCGCAGGAATATACAATTCAGCAAGGCCCCGCGATGTAAAATCGGTTGCACAGATTGTCGATCCCGAGAATACGGCGATAAACAGCAGAAGCTGATCAGCCGCGAAGTAGCTGAACACATCGATGACCCGGCTTTCATGCGAAAGGGCTATGCCGCTGAGAATGGCCAGTAGAATGAGCAGCACAGAGCCGGCAGTGACACTGATCCAGAGTAGTTGACCACGTAAATTTTCGCGCAACGTCAGTTGAATGATTCCTGATGTTTTCAGCATGTTCACTCCGGAATTGCACAACCTTGATGGACTGTAATATTTTGCTGCTCAATGAGCCAGGTCTCGCGGATGTGTTGTCGCATGCGGACAGGAGCATCGTGGCTCGATATCAAAAGGAAATGCCCATCGTGAGCAAGTTTGATCAGGAACTCAGCGAGTTCGCTGCGTGCCCACGGGTCGAGTCCCGAAAATGGTTCATCCAGTACAAATCCTCTCGGAGAACCGGCACTCGCGAGCGCCAGAAGAAGTTTTTGTTGCTGCCCTTTCGATAAAAGCTGCGCAGGCCTGTCGAGAAGATCGCTGATGTCCAGTGATTCGAAAGAACCGGTCTTGGCGATCGAGCTGCTGACTTCACTCCGACGGATGCCGAGTAGAGAGGTCAGAATCTCATGCACCTTGACACGCGGCGGCAGAACCGGAAGTTCGGGAAGGTAACCAATTTTTCCGCGCGGTGTGGCTTGTTCGCCGAACCAACGGATTTCTCCGGCGGTTGGTCGCATCAGACCAAGCAAGCAGCGCAAGAGTGTGGATTTTCCGACTCCGTTTCTACCCGCCAAGAGAATGATTCCATTTGTGTCGATTTTCAGTTCGTCGATCTTCCAGAGCACACGGTCTTTCTGCTGACTGAAGAGATCCTTTGAATGCCATTTGTAGAAGAGGTTTTTTGCCTCAAGAATTTGTTTGCTCATTGTGCTGGATTGCTCCCGAAAAATTCTTTTGTACAAATTTCCCGCTCAATCAGTCGCTTTTTTGCAAGAGGAAATGCACGTGAGAGCATTGTGCAGACGGCTGTCCGATTGCGATCGGAACGCTTGAATGGGTCAACTCCCATTTTCAGTGACGCTATCAGATCTTTGAGCCACGAAACGTTCGGAAAATGCACCAAAACCCGTTCGTAATCTTTTGCAACTTCCTGAAGATCCCGGCCGAAGACATGGGATAGGTAGGCGATTGATAGGGCCAGATTGGGCTCGAGCCGAATATCCTGTGCGCCAATCCGTGCCACAGCGATGGAGCGATCGATGTCATTGAGTTCAAATGCAAGAATGCTGGATGGAAATTGAAAGACTTCCCGCATGCCGAGTGATTCTTTGGCAAGGCCTGGGAGTGCATCGAGCGTGTCGTTGAATTTGTCTGTGAGTCGGGTCCGTTGTTCGAGTGTAGTTTCCGGGTCGACGAAACCCGTCCATGCGTTGACCGACGAAGCGAGGCCATTGAGGGCAATGACCGTCCAGGCAAACTCGCGATGACCGTTCGATACGAAGAATTGGATCGGGAATTTTTGCGTTTCAGCGTTGTGCTCACGGAGCCTCGGAAATTTCTCCTGCAGGTAAACTGCCATCAGCAAAAAAGTCAGACCCGCAAATAATATTTGTGCAGGCAGCTTGTACTTTGCAGACTGCTTGAACATGTTAGTCCAACTCCATCGTCCGCCGGCCTGCCGATCAGGCACCGACAATGTTGCGTATTCTCAGAATCAGCATGATGAGTAGCTCGACTGAGATGATGAGAACCAATGGGCTGAAATCAATATATGAGCCGGAACTGTAGACCTGTAATTTCGGAAACCGCCGGCTCAGCGCGCGGGCAGGCGGATCGGTGAGCGGGAAAACCATCCTGCCAATCAGTGAAGTTTCATCGGCTCTCGCAAGGCGCAGAATTGCTGATGCAAACAGGAGTATCGAATAAAGCCTGAGCAGATAAACCAGCGCATCAAACACGAATCCAAGAAGTTGAATCACGGCAATAAACCTCCGAGTCAGCTCGTATTCTAGAATACTCCGGACAACGCGCAATAATTATTCAGGTTATCGGGCGTGGTCAAATTCGTGACAGACACCTCAAACTGGGCAAGAAATTTCCGACAACACGCTCATGATCCGGTGTCTTTTGCGCGGAACGGAGGGTGGTGTGTCGGACTCGTTTGGAATGAGACAAATACCCGTCGGAAGCAATTTGTTTGAGCTGATTGAGTTCACGCTGACGCGCAGTCAGCCTGCCAATCCGTTGCTTGCCGAAGAGACTTCCACTGAGGAGCTCAACCCGCTCAGCGAGCCCACGCTGTTTGGGGTCAATGTTGCCAAAGTTAGAGAGGTGATTCGCCTGCCGCATCTCGAACCTGCCTTGGGAGGCCGCCGCGAGATTCTCGGGCTGTTTCATCTGCGGGGTATTCCCGTGCCGGCCATTCATCTTTCGGCTGCTCTCGGCTTTAGTCAGGAGCCGGTGTCACCGGCGGCGCAAGTGTTGGTCACGGAGTTTTCTGGCCGTTTGACGGGATTCGTCGTAGCAGGCGCACGACGCATCCGGCGGGTCAGCTGGGAAGAGGTGATTCCTCCGCAAAAAGAGCTCATCGGAGGAATTACGGGGATGATGCTTGATGAAAAGCAACGCTTCATCTTCATCTTGGATTTTGAAAAAGTTCTCTCGGACCTCGAATCGGACGGCACTTCCACCGCCTCTCCGCTTGCCACGCGATATCAGGGACCTGAATTGCTCAAGGCGCAGCAGGTTGTTCTGCCGGTCGTTGCTCAACAGATGCCAGTCGTTCTTATCGTCGATGATTCCCCGACCGCCAGAAAAGCATTGCAGGAGATAGTCGGGGGTTTTTCTTGTTCGGTGATTGAGTGCGGCGATGGTGAACAGGCGTGGCAAGAATGCTTGCGATTGAACGCGCGTGGAATTCCGTTCATGGTGATTTCTGACATCGAGATGCCGCGCCTCGACGGATATTCATTTGCGCGCAGAGTCAAAACCGACGGACGTTTCTCGCAAACGCCTTTTTTGCTGCATTCGAGTCTGTCGGGACAGGCAAATCGGGAGCGGGCGATGGCATCGGGAGCAGATGCTTTCATCGGCAAGTTCAACAAGATCGACATTCAGGCCGCAGTCGATACATGTTTACACGCGCTGGGTAAAAAGGAGCGGATTGCATCATGAATCCAGTTGTATTGCTTCTCAAGCCGGGAGAAATGCTCTTTCGCGAGGGCGACGCGTCCAATGGTGTCTACATTGTGCGGCAGGGCGAGCTGCAAATCCTCCGTGAGAAGGATGGGGCATCTGTCGTGCTTGCAACCATGCATGTCGGCGATGTGATCGGCACGACAACAATTTTCTCGCGTGATACGCGCACCGCGTCCGCGCGCGCGCTCACCGCCGCGCAGGTTGTTCATGTCAGCATTGATACTGTTGATGGTTCATTCAAGAATCTTCCTGTTTGGGTGCAGGCTGTCTTGAAGGACTCGGTTGCGAGGCTTAAATCATCCAACGATCAGTTGGTTGAGGCCAAGCTAAACGAGAGAAAAATGCAGCTGAGGATTGGCACGAAGTATCATGTTGCGAGCCAGTTCTCTGCCTTTCTTGGTTACGCCATTCGTGCAGGACTCATCAAGGATGAAGGTATCGAACTTTTTCCCTTGAAGGGCGTTATCGAGCGCTGCGAGTCGATTTTGCAACGTCGTTCAGAACTGCTTGAGAAGTTGTTGGATGCCTTTGTCAAAGGCTCTCTCATCAAAGTGCAGCCCGACAAGAAGTGGGGCCGGTCCATCTACAGTCCGAATGCAGCGGTGATGGATGATTTTGCAAACTTTGTTCTGCAATCTGCCAAGACGGAAACCGCCGGCTTTGTCCCGACCAAATATCAGCTGCTTATGTCATCACTCGTCAGGCTGGCAAAAAAGCCAGATGCCAAGGATTATTATTCCAAAGCTGAAGTTATCGAAAATTTGTCGAAGGAATCTGGAAAGAAGATCAACGAGGAAATTTTCGATGAGCTTGTGAAACTCAGAGTCATTTTAGCTTCTGCCGGTGCGGACAAGCACACATGGACTGCAGCGCAGATTCAAAAGCGCCTCATTTTCGAGAGCTCGGTACGATTCGTTAAGGATATTCAAGACGAAGATGTCGACCACAAGGCCGCATGAAGTTCATTGCGCGTCTGTGGCTGGCGGAAAGTAACGTCCCCAGAGTTCGGTCAGAGTGCCTGCATTGAATTGTTCCTGCAGGACATCAGGGAGAGGGCGCCGCTGGACACAAACAGCCGAAAGCACCCTCTGCCACGTTTGTCCCACGCCGCCTCCCTCGCGTGACATTGAATTTACAATCAGATGTGAACGTGCATACAAACGGCTGATCATTTTGACCGGAGCGAGTGTAAAGGGGTTCTCAAGTTCCGCCTCAAAACTCTGTAAGCCTTTTCTGCCCGCCGTGCGGAGAATTTCGGAGGAACTCTGTTGAACGCTGCGTCCTTCATAGATTTGCGCAAGTCCTTCACCAATCCATGACGGCAGGACATCTCCACAAAAGGCATACACATAAGCGTGAGTTGTTTCGTGTTGTGCCAGCCTTTCGAGAGTGTCGGACGACATAGGGCGTCCGTTCACAGTGCGACCAACTGGAATTCTGATGTAGCCGTCAAATACGGCAGCTGCCCATGCAGGCGCGTTGGTGAAGGAGTTGAAGTCATTGGTTGGCACGAGCCATGCGCGCAGACGAGCGTGCGACGGAAGAGGGCCTAGCAACTGATTGAGTCTCGCCATGACATTTTCCATTGCTCTGGCAACAGTCTCTGCGTTGGAGCGCAACTCGGGCGTCGAATAACTCACCTCGATTCCCTGCCGGCTGACGATGTCTTGAACTCTCAGGAAGTTCTTTTTTTGTACGAGCCGCTTTCGTCGCACTTCAATAAAAGCCGTCAGTTCAGGACTCACGGGTTGTTGTGTGGTCGAGACTCTCCTTAGGAGTGATTCGTTCATCCGGTTGAGCAGGTCGTCTGCGCGTTCAATTTCATCCTGACTGAGCGCAAGGTCGATGAGGATTTTAAAACTTTCCGGATCAGCGCCTGCTTTGGAGATGTCTTCGAGCAGTTCGCGGGCGGTTTCGATTTGACCCTGCCTTAATTTTAGCGCCGCGAGCGCCTTGCGGGCGTCCGCGTTGCCGAGGCGTGCGGATTCGTCAAAAGCTGATTCTGCTTCGGCGATCTCTTTTTTCTGCAGTTTGAAGAAGCCCAGTGCGAGAAGAGCGGTGGCTAGATTCTTGCGGATCAGCTCATCACCGGGGCACTGCTTGATAAGGGTGCGTAGCAGACTCACTGCGCCCTCATAATTGCCCATTTGAAAGTGAGCATATGCGTCGAATTGTCCCAGGCCGATTTGCACGTTTTGACCTGCGTTTTGTTGTTGCTCCGAGGTTTTCTGACTGTTTTGCGGGACACCGTCTGTCGCAGCTTTTGGTATCGGATCACCAGATGAAGGTTGTGTGGAGGTTGGGCCGGCTGACAGTTCGTCTGCTGCGTCACGCGTGTTTTCAGCCGGATTCGAACGAGTTTGCAGATTGCGGTAAATGAAAACCGCGGTTCCTGTGATAAAAAGCAGAACCGCGGTTTTCTTGAACATACGAATTGTCCTCTATGCCGGGGTCAGAAGCGTGACCACCTCGTAATGACGGCTGCCTGGAAACATATCGTACAACTCAAACGTTCGGGCATGAAGCCCCAGCTCCTCAAGTTGACGCAGGTCGCGCAGAAGAGTGTCTGGATTGCAGCTCATGTAGGCAACAGCACGGGGCTTGAGTTGCGCGATTGCCTTGAGCACATCTGGCTGGCAGCCGCGACGTGATGGATTGACGCACACAAGGTCTGCTGAAGCGAGTGTTCCGTTGCTCATGAGTGTCGGCAATATCTGCTCTGCACGGCCGGCGCGGAAGTCGATGTGCTGCAATGAATTCGTGAGTGCGTTTTCGTGAGCGTCGGCGATGCTCGAGGGCGTTTCCTCAATGGCAGTCACGCGCGCACCTTGACGCGCCATGAGCAGTGCCAGCGAACCGACTCCACAATACAAATCAACCGCGCGGTCGCCGTCGCGCGGCGAGAGAAGTTCGATCATTCTGAAATAAGCCTGCTCGGCCACGGCTGGATTGATTTGGAAAAAGCTCGTCGCCGAAATGCGCAGATTAAGATTTGCGATTGAGTCGCGCAGGCAATCTTGTCCGGCAAGGAGGGTTGTTTGTCCTGTTGTATCTGCATTGTTGCTTTCTGCGCTTTCAGGATCGTTTGAAGCCTGAAAAATGGCATTTCCCTGCGTATCGTTCACGTGCATCAAAACACCGCTCACGAAGTCGAAACGCTCGGTCAGCACGCGCGCGAAGGGGCGCAGTTTGAG
>JBEDKY010000472.1:0-7876 GCA_041171905.1 Pseudomonadota bacterium | reverse complement strand
ATGATATGATGTCTGACATGCGTCAGGCGCTGGAGATGCCCGCCCCTGCAGGGCAATTGCTGAAAGTTCGCGAACAGTACGTAGGAACCCCAACGCGGTAAATCGTTCCGCAATTTTTTCTTCGTTTTTGCCGAAAATCCAAAGGTACGAGAATGCTTTACGGGGATTGTGCCCGATGGGTGGGGTTTTCGATAAAAAATACAACGCGTGGCAGCTGCCCGATTCCGCTCCAAAGGCGGACGAACGGGAAGCAGCAGCCGTGCCTGAAACTGAGAAAAATTCTTCCGCACCCTCATTCGAAATAGATTTTACTTCTGAGCAAGTTGTTCAACAACCGAATGTGCAAGTTGAATCAACGGACACTCCTGTGATTGCCGCGGGTGATTCCGACAGCATGCCTGCGCTTGAGGTTGGACAGCCCGGACAATTTGTTTCCGCGCAATTCGATCATGGATTGCGTTTGGATGATGGAGTTGCTGGCGATGATTCTACACGTGCATCCTCACCGCTGGTGATGGTCGACGAGCCACTTCCGGAATCCTTGGCAGGTGGCGCGGGTCTGCAGGATATGTTCGTTGCCGAAGTCCTGCGCGGTATTCAGTCCGCTCCGGATGAAAACAAAAACACAATGATTGCTGCACCGGTCGGCGAAACTTTTCCGTCGCCGGCAGACAGCAACACAATGATTTCCGGCGCAGCCTTTGTGTCCTCCGATGACAAAACCCAAATCACCGAAGAGGCCAGAGCACTTAGCACGCAGCTTGTTGGAAACCTTGCCGGAATTGGAGACGAGAAGACGGTCGCGACCTCTGCTGCAGTCGAGACTATCGTTGCACAACCCCCGCTCGAGACGGCGTCTTTGTTTGAGGCTCCACAGTACGTTCCTTCACCAGCTTCGCAAATTCCTTCCCCTCCGCCGCAGGCCCCTCCGTCAGCACCACCGAAAATGCCTGAGGCGGCCTCGCCGACTGCACCTGCAAAGGCGGGCGGAACGAATGGCAAGAGCGAGTCAACGCAGGCTGGCGGTAAGGTTTCGGACAGTAAGGGCGAGAAGGACGAAAAGACCAAGGCCGGAAACACCAAGGTCGGCGCGGCACAGGGTAAAGAAAAAGGCGCGGCGGGTGCAAAGAAGCCTGGCGCAGCTCAGGGAACGAAGGGTAAAGCGGGCGATGCGGCCGCAGGCGAAACAAACGCGGGGCAGACGGTCGTACAAGGCATTGATGGAAAATCTGCAGCTCCTGCCGCCGCACGTGGTTTGTCGCGTGAGCAGAGAGTCCTCATTGCAATGACGATTGTTGCGATGTTGCTGGTTTCTCTTGTGATCATCAAGCGGATGAGCAAAGTCGACTTAACTCAAGGTATGTCGACAGAAATTGCATCTCCCTCGCAGTCGGAGACTCCCGACGTTGCCAAATCTCCCTCTGGCAAAGACTCCAAAGACAACAAAAAGGCATCTGGGAAGGGCGGCAAAACTGATGCGCAGGCTGCTCCTTCGGGCAAGGACAAAAAAGAACTTTCCGCCAAGGAAAAGGGCGCGTCCGGCATCGCTGCAGGAGCAAAAAAGAATTTACAGGCTGATGTCGGCGACGAGCCGGCCGAGACAAAGGGCTCCGCGGACTCTGGTGAGCTGGGCGATGATTCGCTTGAGCTTGAGAACATTCTGACTCGACCTGTCTCAAGATATTCGGAAAGCAATAAGGTGCTCATACCGTTGATTGAAGTCAGCCTGGCATTGGACAGGGTGCAGCCTCGGCGAGTTTTTTCGATGATAAAAACCCTGCCTACGGAATTCGGCAAGACGGATCCCGTACAAAAGGCGGCTCTGCGTGAAATTACTGCGCGCTTTTATATGCAGGTGGGCGCCTACCAGAAAGCCTACATACTATTCAGACAGGCATGCAACGACCCTGCAAAGAGCAGTGATGTGGAGACCTGTTTGCACGCGGCACGAAGTTATTTGGTCATGGGCAATGCGGAAGAAGCCGTCGCTGTGATGGACGCTCTCGAGTTGCGCATGAGCGGCGCAAACGTTCAATGGCGTGAATGGCTCAGGCTTCTGACCGTGGCGGCACGGATCAACGAACGAACGCTCGAGGCGTTTGTGAATTTTACAGATGACCTGGCCGACAAGGGGCCGTTTCTGACGACGGAATGGAATCTGCAGCTTTCGGCAATGTTTGCCCGCAAGTTTTTGGAAATCGGCGACAGGGATCGCATTTCCTATCTTTCTGCCTTGGACAACACGCGCAAGAAGAACATTGAAGTCAGACTCGCTCCGGAAAAATTCGGACAAGACATCGGTTCCTACATGCTGCCTGCATTTTTGAATTTGATGATGCGTCACTATGAGTTCCCGCCGATGACTTTTCTGGCGGACGAACCAGACACGGACTCCAATTTGGCATTGAGCTCTTGGATCTTCAATTCAATCGCACAGGCAAAGACGAGTGAACCACGCGAAACACGCGCCAGATTGTCTCCGTTGTTCGCCGAACGAGGGTTTTCATCGATTGCACGGCTGATTGAAGGACAATTGGCTGCTCAAGCGGGTGACTATATTGGCGCGCACGCGATGATCCTCGAACAGATTGGGCCGAACCTGAGTGAAGAGCAAAGGCAGGCGGGTGGGAAGTTTGGACAGCTTCAAACACGGCAGTTCATCGACGCCACACAAAGAATGAGCAGCATGCCCTATCTATTTGTCGAGTGGCTGTTTCTAGGCATCAAAGTGGCAGCGGGCCTCAATGATCGGGAATCCCTAAAAACCTATATTGTGGCTTTGGAGGACGCGCGCCGAAGGTTTCCCGAACTTAGCAACGAGATTCAATACTGGATACTCACTGCACGCGCTCAGCGGATTTTGGGCAAGGTGAGTGCAGTCGAAGCGGCAGTCGCGCAGTCAAGCCGTTTGGCCGTGAGCAAGAGTGATCTTGGCTTTGTCGGTGCCGACCGCGTCTGGGTCATGATGCGAAAAGGAAAGACCCGTGAGGCCAAGCAATTGGCTAAGCAATTGATAAGAGAGATACCCCACCATGCTCGTCTACTTGAACTTGCCGCGGAATTCTCGGCACCTTGGGGTGAGGAACCCTCCGCATACCTAAAACTTGAAGCCGAGATACCGTCGAAGTATCAGACGCGCGGCAGGGACAGCGTCTTGCTGACGCTGTTTACAATGCGGAAAATACTCAATTCTTATTAAAAAGATTGTTTTTGATCAAAATGAACTTAAGTCCTCGTCAGGGGCGCCGAAGGATGCAAAAGAGGGTTTGGAACACTCTGGGTATGCTTCAGGAGGCGTTATGATTCGAGCTTTTGCTCCTGCGTTGGGAGATTTCAGGGGAATCGGGCAGATGAAGGATGGCACGGAACTGAGTTGCTCATTCTCCGCAAGGGAAGTAATTCCAGGGGTTTGCTATGGATTGCGGCTCGAAGTTGCCTCGGTTGATTCAGATGGATCGATGATGGATGTTTACTTCGTGCTTTCGCAGGATGCAGGCGAACATCTTGAAATCCAGTATTTTGATGGTCGGGAGCACCTGCACGCGATGCATGCGGTAAATGCACCGATGCTCTCCAATCATCCGGACGGAAGAGTCTTCAGTTTTGAAGGTACGAGACCAAACGGAACCGTCGTTCGGTTTCATTTCGACCTCGTTTCGAGCGAACGTATCGACATTTCCATGGATTCGAATTCGGCCCGCGACAGCAACGTGGAGGAGCGTTGCTCACTGCGGCTCGAAAGAGTCCATTTGGCGCTCATGCAGGACTCTTACGCTGCCTGAATGCCTTTCTTGCTGCGATGACGCCCTGACCCGTGCTGTTGGGCATCACGATGGCGTTTGGCAAAAGGATAGATCCAGGGTTCAGAACTGCATTGCATCCCGTTTGGGCGCGGTTGGCAAAGACCGCGCCGAATTTTTTTAGCCCGCTTGAAACAGTGGTCCCATCGACGCGCACCGGCACCTGACCGTGATCGAGGCGCAGGTTTGCGCACTTTGTCCCAGCTCCAAGGTTGCAGTCGATACCCAGAACGCTGTCGCCCACGTATGCAAAGTGTGCGGCTTTCGCCTGATTGAGTAGTAGCGCGCCTTTGAGCTCACTCGTGTGTCCCACCACCGCACCGGAACAAACATAAACCTGACCGCGGATGTAGGCGCCGTGCCGAACGGTTGCGCCCGATTCGATGTACGCCGGGCCGCTGACGAAAGCTCCCGCCTCAATGATGGCGCCGGCCTCAACGACGATGGAATCCTTATTTTCAAGAAAGGCATGTGGACTGATTGTTCCGCTTAATCTTTTTTCGGCCGGAACTTGCGCGATGGACTGCTGAACGAAGTCTGCAAGCGGCTGGCCGAGAAGCTCCCAAGGATAGGTGCGACTTTTCAGAAATTGCAAAACTTGATCCCGCAGGCACTTTGCAACCTCCTCATTCAGCTGAAAAAGAGAGATGTTCATGCAGTCGGAGAGGGTTGGGTTTTCGCTCATAAAAACTCCGTGCGAAAAAGTTAAGCGGTTAGCTGGCTTAGGTTAACGGCGAATTTTCCACTGGGCAAATAGTTCTCAATATCGGGCAAAAAATTCCGAACTGCCAGATGCATGTGGAAGAGGAGAGACAAAAATGTTCGACAAAAATCACTTCAAGGAGGCCTTCCGCAGTTGGGTTCAGCACAACCCGACAGCGAGCGAGCAGGAGGCACTGTCGTTTTGTCATGAGAATATTCCTGCCAGCAGCATTGTGAGTCACTACTGGCTCATAGAGCAAAGCATTCAGTGGTTCAAATGGGTTCATCAAACACGTGCCATCGATGATCCGTTCTTTGAACCTGCCAGCACACAGGAAGCGCGCAAGTACGTTTGCTAGGCGGCTTGCACCCCGTAAAAGTCTTGCGAGCCGGTTGCATCGCGCGGCCGGCTCAAGCTGTTTTGTCGAATTCGCCCCGCGCGTTCATACGCTCAAGCAGATAGCTTCGTGCAAGCGGATCAAAACGGCTGGTATCGAGCCAGCGCCTGTTCCAGCAATGGGCAAAGGCGCGCTTCAGCAGATGGAATGCATGAGATTCGGCATCGCGGTAAAGCTGTTCGTTGGCGCTCGTGAAATACCTGTTCTCGAAAAGCAGATCACACAGTTGAAGACAATTCTCCAGCCTGTCCTTCATCGCCAATTGAGGGTAGAAATCATTCCAGTGCAAAAAACAGATGAACCGGTCGATTTCCGCAAGAGTTTCCATCTCCAATATTGAGATTTTTGAATTATCTTCCGCGCAGCGCAGGAGATGAAAGAAATGACTCACTTCCTCGCTGACGACGGAAAAGTCCTGTGTTTGAATGTTGTCATTTGCAACGACTGAATTTTTCAGTTCGTCGGGAAATTCAATGGCGACAAAGGCTGCATCGACGTCTGAGGAATCGTCCACGAGAAGGCGAGCTTCGCGGCATTGTGAAATGACCACGAATTGGAGCGGGTCGATCTGCGTTTGTCGGCAGTAGTAGATGTTCAGGAATGACCAAACGGATGTGATCAGCGAGTCGAAGCGCTGCTCATTCATTGCACCGCCTTTTTGGATACCCGCACAGGATTGATGCCCCGCTTGCGCAAATCACCCGCAAGCTTGCGGCTGGTGGTGGAAAGCCATGCATCATACAAAGACAGTGTCGAACGCTGACTCTCGAAGCCGGTGGTGCTTTCGGAAACATCCGTGAGAATGTCGACAGCTGTTCCGAAAGAAGAAGCCATTTCTCCGTAAATCTCTCCCAGTGCCGACTCGGAACCCGTTTTCTTGCGCATCAGCTGAGAAAGTTGTCCGTAGGCGCCTTCGCCCATCATCACGTAATAGCTGATGTCGAAACATTTTCTGTTGAAGTATTCTTGGAAAAAACCAGAGAAATAGAGCGCTGTATCAGCCAGCCGCTTGTAAAGGAAAATCTGTTCGCCAGTCGGACTCTCAAGCGCCTTTTTAAGAATCAGTGCAAGACAGTCGTCACTGATGCGCGCCTCATCAACACGAACGTAATCGCACAACAGGTTGACGATGTAGAACTCGACGTTCTCGCTCAGCATGATGCCTTGCCTTGACTGCGCTTCCTGAACTTTTTCGTGAAAGAACGCTTGCGGACTGAGGTCCGTCGTCCAAAGAGCTGGTTGTACTGCCGGCGTGTTGCCCAAAGAGGTGTCCTCCCCTGTGCTCGCACCGGCGGGTGGACTCGCCAAACCCGCAGGCTTACGTTCACTATCGGTCATCTTGACTGATTGGCCAGTCTAAAAACTAGCAGTGAGTCAAAATTCCCTCGTGGGAGGTATCGGAATTCGCTGAAATCCCTTGAATCAGGGCTTGTTGATGCCGTCGAGTCTGACACGCAAGATTCGTGAGCCGAGGATAGCTCCGTCATTCCGGCGGTTTACAATCTTAAGAGCACGGAACTGATTTCCGTTCAGACCTGTCCTGCGAATCTCATGGGTGAAATCGAAGCGCCGTTGGCTTGGATCCAAATCCCGTTTCAGAACGAGTTCCCAGCCGGTGCCGTCCGATTTGGCTTGGTCGCTGTCCTGATAAATTTGGATCTGTCCGCTTTCGGCATCTGGATAGACCACTCCCTCGATGACATTGCCGGAAATGTTTTGCCCTGCGCTCGGAGCCTCGATGCGGATTTGGCTGAGCTGTTTGGGAAGCGCATCGCTGTTGAGCAGCTCGCGGAAGAGTTGAGAATCCCACGTTGCACCCAACGGAAAGACCGACTTGCCGGAGTTCTCATCGATCAGCCCGAGAGTCTCGATCACGTTGTTTTTCAAAAATTCGCGCTGAAGTGTGTTTGGGCTGTCGGTCGCGACGTCTTGGGTGAGGCGGCCTGCGGCCCGGCGGATGAATGCCCTCAGTGCCACGTAATCTTCCCAGTCAAAGATGTCGGGACGCATTGTTTCGCGTGTTGCGCCTGTTATTCCTGCGACGACAAGTGTCACCGTGTCTTTCTGAGCCTCATCGTGCCAGAGCAGTTCATGTTTCGGATCATGGAACTGAACTGTTTCATGCGTGCCTCCCAGAGCGCGATAGGACAGCACGTGCGCTCCGAGCGTCGCGCTTTTGCGCATGGTTTCAAAACAACGCAGCGTGCTTGAAGGACAAAGGCGAATCATCAAGCGTGGAAGTTTTTGGGAAGCGCGGATGTTGCCAGTTCTGACTTTATTGTTTCCCTCCACGTTGAGATCGGTAAAACCATCTCCTTGAAAGCGAAACCCGTTCAATAATCGAAGTTGTCCGGGGTCCAGCTGGCGAAGGTCGATCTTCTCGGAACTGTCGGCAGCGGCAAGTGTGTAGTATTCGTTGTCGTTGAGAACGGCGTGGAAACCGTTGTTGTGTGCCTCGATGAGGTCTGACAGCACGAGCCTCAGTTGCAAGGCGCGCAAATTCGGGTCCGATTCGAACTCGCCGACAATCGCATCTGCAATCAGTGCGAGCCAGTCGAAGTCATTGTTGGGCTGACTCCGATCCGCTTTTTCGCGGATTTTTTTGACGAGGGTGTCCATCTGCTCGCGGAATCCAACTTCAGCGAGTTGAGGTGCAAGGCGAAGGTCGAGTGCCAGTGAGCCGGTGCGTCCGGAGTCTGCAAGCCAATCTTGGGTTTTTTGTCCTTCAGCAAGGCCAAAATATCCACCGGCATATCCGGTTGCCATCAGGTGCCGTTCTTTGATTCCGGATTCACCGGCAAGCCGGAGGACGCTTCCTATGCGCGGTCCGTACACTTGCTCCTGACTGAGCGTCGGTTTCGCCGGAGGGTTGCCGCATCCTGTCTGGCCGGCTGCAATAATTGTTGCAAGTCCAAGTAATGTGACCGAAAGTTTGCAGTTCTTCATGCGGATACCCCTTTTTTCAGGCATTTACTG
>JBEDKY010000471.1:0-3809 GCA_041171905.1 Pseudomonadota bacterium | reverse complement strand
TAACAAGGTAGCCGTAGGGGAACCTGCGGCTGGATCACCTCCTTTCTAGGAAGACGAGTGGTTGGTAACAACCGCTCTAAGGTGAGCTCTTACATGGGCTCTCCGACAAAGGATTCTCCCAGTTGAGAATTCCTTCCAGGTCAACTCTTCACGCACTCTGTGACTTCAATCTTTCTCTTCAAATGAATTCGGGTCTGTAGCTCAGGTGGTTAGAGCGCGTGCCTGATAAGCACGAGGTCGGCTGTTCAACTCAGCCCAGACCCACCATCCTTTTGTTGAATCCTCTGGTCGCACCGGAGGATTTTTTTTTGTCTGCGGAGAGTTTGCACATGACATTTAGAAAAATTCTTGCGGAACAACAGGTGTCTCCTCGGATTCAATCCGCCATCGGTAAATTTCATCCTGATGCAATCGAAACTGTCGAGAATGCCATCGCAAAGAATAAAGTCGTTGTGGTGGGCATGAAGGGCAATCCCTACGTCAAAAAGGCAATCAAGAATTTAACCAAGTGGGGCGTAGCGTTTGAGTACGTTCAATTTGGCAGCTACTTCAGTCATTACGAGCAGCGTGTGGCTTTGAAAGCATGGACAGGTTTTTCCACATTCCCGATGATTTTCGTCAACGGCGTGCTGATTGGTGGCAATTCCGACATGGAAGCAGAAAAAGTCGACGGAACCTTCGATCAAAAGCTGCGCAGCTAAGCGACTGCGCGGTTAGGTTTTATTGTGGCAGCCGGGTGAACGGAACTCACGGCTGTTCTCGCCGCTTTTTTGCCACTCGTCGGGTGTCAGTGTGTGCAGGGACAGCGCTCTGATGCGTGCGATGATGTCTGCCAAAGACGACTGAATCAAACGATGCCGAGCGAGCAGCTTTTGCCCCGCGAACTGCTCTGCGACGATGATGACTTTATAGTGACTCTGGGCGTCCGGTCCGCCGCCATGCTGCCAACTTTCATCGGTGACTTGCAAAAACTCCGGATTCATTTGCTGGCTCAGGCGTTCTTCGATCTGCGACTTGAGTGATAGATTCAAGGGTTCGTCCTTTCGGCATGTGACTGACCAGTCTCTTTACACTGTTTATCTGCTGCTGCCGAGTTCGCTGCATATCTCTCACAGCAGTGTCCTGTTGGTTTGGTTGTCGATTAAGCCTAAAAGATCAATGATTCATGATGTTTGATTCTTTATTTGAGGCGAGATTTTGCTCCCTGCAGCGGCATTTGCGGTTGGCATGTTCTTTGCAGACTTATGCCCGGAGGGATGTCTTATGAACTCAGAATTTCCGATGACCTTTGCGAGTGAAGTCGCTTCCGAAGTTAAAAATAAAAAGAAGTCCAACGTGATTCCGCTGTCGCAACCGCAACAGTCGATGGCAGCCAGCTTGCACAAATCTTCCGGTAGCTCGTCAAAGGCGAAGAATGACTACGCGATGAGTGAATTTGATGATGGTGCGCGGTTTGAAAACTCGCGCAAGACATCTAACGCACGGATGCTTGTCCGTGGATTTTTGCTGACGGTGTTTGCCGGCCTGTTGGTCGCTGTTGCCGCAGGACGTCTGACTTCAGATTCTCCTGAAGTTGAAACTGTGCGTTCGCTTTTGTCTCTTTCAAAACCAACTGAACAGGCTGCAGCAGTCAACGAGTCTTCACCTTCACAAGCTGCCGAAGTTCAGAATGAGATGCAATCAGCATCAGCGCCGACGCAGTCGGGTGAAGTTGCTCAATCGAACGCTGTCGCTCAGACACAGATTCAGCAGCCAGTGCAGGAGATTCCTGCAGCTCAAGCGAGCGCCGCGGAACAGGCAAAACCGCTGACGGTCGCCAAGTCAGCCGTTGCTCCGGTACCTGCGCCTGAAAGCAAAGTCGCTGTTGAAGAACTTGAAAAAGAGTTGAACGAGATTGAAGCGCTGCACAATCAGGCGGCTGCCAAAATCAAACAGTTGCGCAGTAAGCTTCGTCAATAATCAGTGATTATCGAGATTGCCGCAGGGGTTCCCTCTGGTAGCATGAGAGCAACCAGAGGGAACCTTTATGACGTCCGCAACAGTCTCACGATTTGAACCAAGGGACATCGATGCTGCTGTGATGTTTGTTGATGTTGAGGGGTTTTCGCGGATTTCAGGAAAAAAAGCAGTTAAGGTGATTTTCGAGGAGTTGCGAATTTGCCTCAGGCAGATCGCTAAAATTGTTGCGAACAATAATGGCATTGTAAATAAGACTCTCGGTGATGGTCTTCTTTGTTACTTTCCCGTGAAGCGTGCAGACGGCCAGTCAGTGTCGCTCGCCGAGGCTTCGTGTTCAGCAATCGCGGCAGCAATCGAGATTCAGCGTGAGCTCGCCAAACAGTTTTTGTATTCAGAGACCTCGCCTCAAGAAAAAGATCATAAAAAATGGCACGCTCTGCCTGTCCGTATCGGTATCAATGCCGGTTCTGTTTCAGTTGGTGATTTGAGCCTGGCGGATGATGTTCCCGAGGATGTGACTCTCATCGGCGACACAGTCAATCTGGCAAAGCGTCTTGAGAGCGCTGCTGATGTCTTTCGTCTGCTGATAAGCCCGAAAGTCAAATCGATTCTTGATGAATCCCAATTGCCGCTTGATTTTGGAGTCGGTGCGCTGTGGGGACGGCGATTTTTGCAGATGAAACATCAGGCTGGTTTGTTCGAGGCCTGGGATTGCAATCCGTTTGGTTTGGATGCGGATTTGCTCAAAGGTGCTCTGCGTTTGGTGCGCACGGGCTCGAAACGTGCTTCTCCGCGCATTCCTTGGCTGTGTCATGTGCCGCTTCAGATAACAACCCGGGACGGTCTTGTCGGGCGAGTGGTGGATTTTTCAGAAAACGGATTTTGCCTCGAGTTTCCGACCGCCTTCGGGCGCAAGGAACAAATCAATATGACAATCAGCACAGGTCGGGATGATTGGAATTTCACGCTTTCAAACAAGGGTTTGTCGAATGTGACCTGTGAGGTGCGCTGGGTCGAAACCGTTGGTCAGTTGAACTGGCATGGTGTCTCGTTCATAAGTCTGTCGCAGGAAAATGCCCGTTCCTTGTCTGAATTGCTCATTCAGTTCAACAATCGCGCAAGCGAAGAACAAAGCAGCGAAACACCCTAAAAAAGTCCGCCACAAAAATTCTGCATTTCTGATTTAGTTTTGAACTTGGGAAACACTGACGCAGTTTTTACCCGATCTCTTCGCTGTGTACATGGCCGCATCAGCTTCCTTGACAAGCTCCTGCACTGTTTTTGCATTTTCAGGAAAGCTGGCCACTCCAATGCTTGTGGTGATACTCAATCTATCCGCTTCACCCACGCCCGTTGTTTCACTCAGGTTGAAGTGTGTCTCGGCAAACACGCTCCGGATGCGCTCAGCGAGAATGTGCGCTCCGTCAAGCGATGTGTTTGGCAAAATCACGCAGAATTCATCTCCGCCGTAGCGCAAAAGTTGGTCGGAATCGCGGATGAGGTCGCGCATCGTGCGCGCTGCGGCCTTGATCATCTGGCTTCCGACAACATGTCCAAGCGTGTCATTGATGGATTTGAAGCGGTCCAGGTCAAGAAACAGCAACGACACCGGGCTGCCGTACCGCTGGCTGCGGGCAACTTCGCGTGCCAGCGAAACTTCCATAAATCTCTGATTGTAAAGCCCGGTCAGTTCGTCGACGAGTGATAGAGATGTCGCTACGTCCAGATTTTGAAACGTACGCGCAGCCTGCATGGTGATTGGAGTGAGTTGCTGCAGCGCTTCGAGAAGTACCTCTGCAGATGCACCTTCCTTGTTGAGAGCGATGAATCCGCTGTTTCCAGTCGGACTC
>JBEDKY010000470.1:0-8506 GCA_041171905.1 Pseudomonadota bacterium | reverse complement strand
GACTGTGTTTTTAAGCGACTGATGCAAAACAACCATGTCGCAATTAAAAGCCTGCTGACAGCAGTGCTCCAGCCCAGAAGCCCGATCGAATCGATCACGGTACTCAATCCCGAGATGCATGGTCCACGCTTTTCAAGCAAAGCTTCTCGTTTGGATTTGCACATACGGCTGCACGACGGGACACTCATTGATATTGAAGTGCAAACAAGCCGCGATGCGCAATTTATAAAACGATCGCTCTATTACACATTTCAGATGATTGGCGGTGAGCTTAAAAAAGGCGAGGGCTACGATAAGCTTCCGAACTTGGCTGGCATTTACATTTTCGATGAAACAATCTTTCCGGAGCTCCCCGAAATTCACTCCAGCTTTCAGCTCCGCCGCAGCATACCCAATGATGGGGTTCATCTCCAGCCCGATATTCTGCGGCTCGATTTCATTGAGCTCCCTAAAATTTCCAGCTTGAACCCCCAAGAAAATCCATTATTCTCAGCTTGGGTGCAGTTTCTTGGTGCAAAATCCGCTGAAGATATTCAGAGGGCAGCGAGAACAGCCCCCGAGCTCAACACTCTTGTTACGGAATTGAAGCATATGTCGTCGGACAAAAGTTACGTCAAACTGATTCAAAAGAACAAAATGGACAGAATCATTGCCCAGCGCGCAAACGCAGAGGCATTGAGTGATGCCAAGGAAGCAGCCAAGGCCGAGGGGAGAGCCGAGGGCAAGGCTGAGGGGAGAGCTGAAGGCATGGCAGAAGGCAAGGCTGAGGGCGCCCGCCAAGCACTCCTCAACAGCATCCACACCGTTCTCTCCCGGAAGGTCACCATCAGTCGGGACGCCCTCTCCATCCGCTTTAGCCAACGTTCCATTTCTGAACTCGAGTCCCTGCTCGCCGCCGCACTCGACTTCAACTCCCCCGCCGATCTTGAAGCCTGGGAAAAGGCGCACCTTCCGCACGGCTCCTAATCAAAACGTTCATCCACCATTTTCTGATCACCCGACCAAAAATTTTCATTCCACGAATATGTCCCTCGCACTCACGAATCCACACACGCATTTTGTTCGGCTCACGCGAAAAGGAGTCGAATCGCAATGCGCAACAGCTTTCCAGAAATCATTCCATCCGCCCGCATCCCTGGCACACGCCTTCCCAAACCAACTGTAATTTACCACGCTCTCTTGTGCTGAAAGATGGTCTTTTTAATTCGCTCTTTTGAAGTAAACGTCGAAATTTCTCTGGTCAGTTGGAGTGAATTCTGTTTCCAGAATTGCTCTTGATTGTATCAGAGAGAGAGAAAGGCGGGGACCTGTACTTTTGCAGGGCGCAGGGATCCCCGAAAACGACGTGATCATAGAAATCGCCGCTTCGCCGGCGGAGCTACGGCATTTTGGCCGAAGCTACAAGTGGATTCGTCCTAGTTGCTCATGCGGAAATGAAAAAGTTTGGGGTCATGGCTTTGTTTCGAGAATCCTTGATGGAATTCTTGTCGAGCTCAAGAGATACCGCTGCCCTATGTGCAAAAAGGTCTTTACTCTCAGACCAGTTGGTTTCTGGCCGAGGTTTCAAACTGTCGTTTTGGGAATCTTTGGAGCGCTCATCAACCGTCTGACCCGCAGGCGCTGGCCTCCAAAAACCACCCGGCAGCGGGGTGGACATTGGCTGCGCCTCTTTCAACACTTCGCTGAAAAGCATTTCCCCGGCCAAAATCAAATCAATCTTTTGCACACTCTCCACGACCGTCAAGTTTGCTTTCTTCATTGAGAACAACGTGGGAATTTTTTTTCGATTTTCGACCCTACCTGAGCTTGTCGCTGTATCGCAAATGCAACTCCGTTAGAGCGGTGCAAACCATTCAACGATGGAGGACAATGGTTGTGGATGACAAATTGAAATTGGAAATTGCAAAATTCCGCTTTGGACTGATCGCCGACTTCGTGACAGGAGTGCGCTTGGGACATGGCGAACGGGAACGGATCATGCGTGAGAAATGCTCTCGTGTTTATACGATTCCCGGCTCAGGCCGAACGCGGGTGAGCCGCGGAACGATTGAACTTTGGATTGGCCGTTACCGCGCAAGTGGTGAACAACTCTCAGGACTGATGCCCACAGCCAGAGCAGACAAAGGTGTTTACAAAAGCCTGGATCTCAACGTCCGTATGGCTCTGCGCGATCTCAAAATCGAAGACCCAGACGCTACACTTCCGGTTCTGATTGCACGCTTGCGTAACAAACATCTTATTAAACCTGATGAAGAACTGAATCCAACCACCTGCTATCGTTTCCTCAACTCGATTGAAACTGAGCCAACAAGCGAACAAAATGCTGATCGCAGACGCTTTGAAGCGGAATACCCCAATGCCATCTGGCAGTGCGATGTTTTACACGGGCCACTTGTTCGTGTTGAAGATGGCTCTCTCAAAAAAGCCTACCTATTCGGAATCATGGACGACCACTCGAGGCTTCTTGTTCATGCTCAATTCTACCTCAATGAAACCGTGGACAGTCTGAGGGATTGCCTCAAACAAGCCATTCAAAAACGCGGCGTGCCGCAGAAATTCTATGTTGATAATGGCGCTTGTTACCGTTCGGAGGCATTGGAAAATACCTGTGCGTGGATAGGCACTGCACTTGTTCACTCGCGACCATACATTC
Organism: Pseudomonadota bacterium; assembly: GCA_041171905.1. Taxonomy (GTDB): domain Bacteria; phylum Bdellovibrionota_B; class Oligoflexia; order Silvanigrellales; family Silvanigrellaceae; genus RFOM01. The sequence goes on along the minus strand of JBEDKY010000470.1, from coordinate 5,853 downwards.
CGCAAGGTCGCGGCAAAATCGAACGATTCTTCCGCACGGTGCGGGAATCCTTTCTCAAGCTTCATGAGAACACAGTCTTCACCTTGGACAAACTCAACGAAGAGTTGAACAGTTGGATCGATGAGTATCACAACCGGATCCACACCTCACTGGGCACGACACCACTGGAAAAGTTCACATCCGACATGAGCAGCATTCGCCCAGCACCTGCCAATCTTGTTGATCACTTCCGAGAGCGTGAAACAAGACTTGTCCGCCGTGACCGCACGGTTCAGCTCAATAGCCATCTGTTCGAAGTGCCGCAGGGGCTCATCGGCAAAAAAGTTGACCTGCGCTACCACACAGACAATCCCACGCTCGTGGAAGTCTTCTTTCAAAACTATTCCCATGGCTTTGCCAAACCTGTCGATGTGCACGTCAACTCGAAAGTCGGTCGGCAAATCACGCTCAACTCAAACAAAAAATCAGAAACAATCGAAGTTGCACAAGAGCAAACCTCAAAAGATTGCTCCGGAGGACAACTCTTCGGTGTTCAGGAGCATGAGGCACATCCATGAACTACAAAGAATTCTTCGGCATGACACATGAACCCTTCAGGACCGATCTGCAGATCAAAGATCTGATGGACCTACCCGGATTGCGGGGAGCAAAAGAACGGATCCAATATGCCTTGAAAAATGGTGGCGTGTGCCTTCTGACCGGAGAAGTGGGCTTGGGCAAAAGCACAACTCTACGCGCCAGTGTCAATGACTTTCACCCGAGCCAAACGGTCGTCCTGAACGTCATTGCCAACACGGGATCTATCACAGAACTCTACTCACAAATCGCATGGGAACTGGGTCTTAACCCGAGCGGTCATCGAAAGGCACAGCTCACACGGATGGTGAAAACAACCATTGAAGAGCTGGTGACTCAGCGCAAACAACAGGTGCTGCTGTGCATCGATGAAGCCAACCTTCTGCGCTACGATGTTCTTGAGGAACTGCACACTCTCAACCAGTTTGCACTCGATTCAAGAAACATGATGAGCATCGTGCTCTGCGGACAAAACAACCTTGTCGACAAGCTGCAGGCGCGCACCAGCGCGCCGCTTGCTTCTCGGGTGCTTGCCCGCCATCACCTTCAGCCGCTCAAATCGGGCAGCACAGAAGAATACATCAGCCATCATCTGCAGGTCGCCAAAGCCAGACACAACGTATTCGATCCGGCAGCCATCACAGCCATCTTTCAAGGGTCGGGCGGCATTCTACGCCGCATCAACAACCTCGCTCGTGGCTCTTTGGTTGCAGCTGCGTTGGCAAAACAACAAGTCGTCACCCCTGACCACGTGCGGCTCGCGCAATCTGAAACCATCTGAGGCTCATCTGTTCATGAAAGAACACTCTGAAACCCTGTCAAAGGGCGAGTTGCAGGAACTCGACGCACTGCTGACAAAGCTGATGCTCTACCTTCATTCCACAACTGAACCCGATCCCGCAAGCAAAGATCCACCCAGCATCATCGACCCAGAAAAAATACCCTCGGAAGAAGAGCTGCTCAGAAGATTCTGAGCAGCTCTTCACTGCACAAGGAACATTCAACACCGCGCTATTCTAATGATGAAAATACTTCAAAAGAGTCTAAAAAAATCGGTTCAAAGGAGCGTGGTAAATTACACCAACTAACGATTTGGTGTTCAAACGATTGATGCAAGGCAATCTGGCCGCGCTCAAAAGCCTACTCACCGCAGTGCTCCAACCCAAAAGCCCGATTGAATCCATCACGCTTCTGCCAACAGAACTTCAAGGACCACATTTAACAAGCAAAAGATGATGGGCGGCACACTGAGCAAAGGTGATTCTTACGAAAATCTGCCGAGCATCGCGGGATATCTTCGAGCTTGAATCCCACAGAAAACCCACTATTCTCAGCTTGGGTTCAATTTCTCGCGGCAAAATCCGCTAGGGAATTAGAGGTTGCGGCTCACTCTATTCCGGAAATCAATCAACTCGTAGGGGAGTTAAATAAAATGTCGGCAGACAAGGAATTTATCGACCTGCTCAACAAAAACGAAGTCGACAGAGTCATCGCCCAGCGCACAAACGCTCAGGCACTGAGAGACGCACGGGACGAAGGCAAGGCTGAAGGCAAGGCCGAAGGCACCCGCCAAGCGCTCCTCAACAGCATCCACACCATTCTTTCCCGGAAGATCAGCATCGCACAAGACGCGCTGGACAAACGCCTCAGTCACCGCTCAATCACTGAGCTCGAATCCCTTCTCTCAGCTGCACTTGATTTCACCTCCCCCGCCGACCTCGACGCCTGGGAAAAATCGAACCTTCCCCGAGGCACCTAAACAAAATACTCACCCCAGCTCGCCGCAGGCGGGCTGGGATTCCCCAAACCTCTCCCCCTCCCCTTCTCTGCACAAACGTGCTGCACAACTTTCCCGCACAGTCATGTTTTCTCGGGATCGCACCGGCCTCGCGCCCCAAGCGCGTACGCCACACTCCCGCGCCCCGCAGCTCTGCTGCCATAGGCGCGACGTGGTGGTTATTTCCACCCCACACAATCTCCCGCTTTTCCAACGCATGCTCGGCGATGGATCGCAATGGGGCATGAACCTGAGCTATGTCAGGTGAAATAAAGGATCACGGGGTTACTTCATGGGTGCCGAATTCGCCGAAAAGATTTTGCTCTCTGGTTGGCGAAGCAGACCAATCGAATTTTCCAGATTCTTGCCTGGTGAGATGATCATCGGCTGTGTTTGCAAGAGTCGCTCCAGCTCGGTCGGGGTAGACAAAAACTTCGAGATCGGGAATCGAACCAAGATGCTTTTCCATCAGAGGCTGCACTTCTTTCCATGACAATCCACCATTCCCGCATCCAAGCGCAGGCATAGCGATCGTATAAATACCCAACTCACCGTAATTCAACGCAAGCCATCTTAGCCCTGCTTCGATATCTTCAAGTGATGAGGGTGTTCGCCAATGCCGCTTCGTTGGAAAATTGAGAATCTGCGCTTCGTCATCTTCCCACAACCACGGCTCGCCAATCTTCATTTGACCCGCAGTGCACCTGGCAACGTATTCACAAAACATGGCTGGGTATCGTTTTTTGAATTCCAAAGCGATTCCCTTACCCATAACCCCAACGCAGTTGACAGCGTTGGTGAGCACCTGAGCAGACGATTCAAAAAGATGACCTTGTACGTACGTAATCATGCTCGACTCTCGCGAAAATAAAATCCAGGTCGAACTCCCACCTTTAGATTCTTCCCAAACCGTTGAAGCACGGTTTTCACGTTCTGGCCAGCGGACTCTGAAAAGCAAATGATGTCGATAAGATAATCCAAGCTTAAAGAGTCCGGAATTAGAATCTCTGATTGTTTTCTTCTCTTTTTCTCCTCGTCCTTCCCCCAGCTGACGGCATTTATTGCCTTTGCGTCGAGAACCGACAGGTCATCTACAGATCGAAATTCGTATAACTTTGTCCGAGCGTCTCGAGCATTGCCATCACTAAAACAAGCTCCCTGTATGCCTAAAATTTCCAATGGGAATCGAAGTTGGATGATCTCTTCGTTCCTCGCCTGTTTCAGAGCCAACATGGGCGTCTTAAGTCCGAAATAGAGTGGAACAAAGTCGTGAAGACTTCGGTTTGTTCCAGCGACGATCCGCTCACTCCTCGCTCGTTGAATTTCAAGATTTGAAAGGTTGTCCCTCAGCAAATCTCCGACCCGATTCTTGGATAGAAGCGCCCATTCGCCAAGGATGCCCGGAAGATTTTTGATCAGGGTAAAGTGAAAGGCAGGTGCAAGTTGAAATTTACTCTTTGCATTTTCGCCTATCGACATTCCAGCCCTCTCCTCCAGAAAGGCAATTTACAACTTACGAGCGAAGGGCTGAGCCAAGCGCATTAATCCTTTCTCTCACGCGTCTGCGGGCTTGCAAAGTTCACGAACAAAGTTAGGCACAATTGGCGTGAAATTTTCGATCAAATTGAGTTGCGGCTGAAGGAAATATGGAATCCGCATCACTCCTGCATCAACGCAAGTGGTGTGAACCCAAAAACAAAAAACTGATGCCCCAAGAGCGGCTCCCCTTGGAGCCGCTCTTGGGGCAGTCCCGACACCCTCACACTTCAGCACTGCCTCACCACCGCCACCGGCGGGGCGCTTCGCCCCCTCCCCTTCTCCCCACAACCGTGCTAAACAACCTTCCCAAAAAGACATGTTTTCCCGGGATCGCACTCGCCTCCACCCGCTGACCAAAGCCATCTCCAAGCAGATCCTTCCCGTGTACGACAAACCGATGATCTACTACCCACTCAGCACACTTATGCTCGCAGACATGCGCGACGTGCTTGTCATCTCCACCCCACACGATCTCCCGCTCTTCCAACGCCTGCTCGGTGATGGATCAGCCCAATCCTAATTTTTTGAGTTCAAGATTAATGAAATCAACGACTGCGCATATTTGCTTTGGAATATCTTCTTTGCTCCGCAGCCCTCGCTGAAAAGCTGACCAGTATTTCTGAAGCTGATCAAATTCAGCTTCAGAGAAGCGAAGCGGAAGCAAGCCAATATTCGTTTGTCTATGTTCAAACGTTACGCGAATTGCGGAAGTTACCTTCTCCTTGCTGAGCACACTCGAATTCAACAATCTAAAAATGTCATAATAATCTTTCATTCGACTGTTTTTATCAGCACGAAAAACGACTGTTTGAAGTTTTTCAGCAAGAATCGACTCTCCCGGATACACAAAAAGAGAAATCTCATCTTCGAAAATTGCTCTTCCCGGCCCTCGCATGAGTTTCACAGGCAATCGAACCTGACCCACGACATCTCCAAAGCCAATATCAATTTCGAGGTGTTCTCTTAGTTTACCAAAGGACACCAAAAATGAAGCTGAAAAACCTGGATAATTCATATGTGTGTGTTTGAGTTCCGAGATTCTCTTCAGTTCGAAATTAAATCCGTCTTCGACACGCGTTGAAGAAATTTCCCTCAGGTGACTTTCAATATTGGAACGCTCGGCTTCGATGCGAATAGCAAGAAAGTCGAGGTCTCGTGTATCACGACCCAGATCCAAATACCGCGACAACAGAAAGCCGCCCTTAAAAATGAAACTTGAACATTGCGGCGAAAGAGATACTCGCGCAAGAAATCGCTCCATCACGAGACGATGAAAAACTTCATTGAACAAAAGGCCCGTGCTCTGCGCATCCATTTGAATTTTTGCTTTTAGGGCGTCTTCATTCATCATGCGCTGACCGCGATGAGGTATGGTGTGATATTAACCCTGAGTGCTTTCGCATATTCAGAAAGTTTTCGGAAATCGATTCCACGTTGAGCCGAAAGGCGTTTTAAAGATTTCACGGCAGTTTCAATCGATAAATATCGAAAAGAATCAATCACAGTCCGCTCGGGGTCGAAAATTGGAATGTCCCATTCACCCAATTTTAAGATTGTACGGCCCAGATTCAGATTTCGCATTCGCACCGATCTCACGTGACGAATCCTCGGAGGCCATTGTGTGACTGGAATGGCAATCCAAAATTCGCTCGAGTGCTCATCCGTCAAATCCCAAAGACGAAGTGCTGTGGTCAAACAGACTATGCCGTCTGGAATTTGTGAGAGGGTGCGAACCAAGTCCTCCCACTGGAAGTCGACAGCGAGGCGTTCATTGCTGCTGCAAAAAACTCCCGCGCTCAGCCGCAGGAGGTCACCTGTTTTTACGTAATGTCCGAGCATTCGGCGCGAGACACCGAGTTCCTCTGCCTCAGCGATCGTAAACGACGGCTTTTGCAGCAGAGGCTTGAGTCGCTCGATAATTCTTTTTCGTTTCATCATATATTGTTACATTTCATACATTT
>JBEDKY010000469.1:0-4821 GCA_041171905.1 Pseudomonadota bacterium | reverse complement strand
AGACTGTCGAATGCGGGCAGAACCGCTTTGAGCTGTTCGGAGTACTTGGCTTGAACTTCCTTGGCCTTTGCGACGAACTCTTCGCGTGACGGGGTCACCGCCCGCAAAGCCTGCAAATCGGTTGCCATTGCTTTGAGAATTGGTTCAACCTTGCTTCTGTCGATGCCGAGAACCGAATCTTTTTTCGCGTCGGCAGCCTTCATCAATTCTGCGATCTCTGCTGGAAGCGGCGGGTGTCCCTGTTTGTGCTCACCACCTCCGCGCGGTCCTCTGTGATGACCGGGGCGGCCGTTTGGATGAGGCCCGCGCTTGTGGTCTGATTCTCCCTCTCCATTGGAGAAGCCGACGCGTAACGGCCTGAATTCTTCATTGTTCATGCCGCTTGCTGCGGAAAAGCTCGCGTCCATGAGATTTTGATTGGTTTCTTCGTCCGAGCTGACTTCCGTTTGTCCTGATCTGTCTTTGTCTGTGAGCAGGTCGACCGCTGTACCGCAGGCGGTTGCAGACAATGCCACAATAGACAGCGCTGAAAGTCTGCCGAGGGTGCGGATTGAAAGCTTCATAATTCACCTCCAGAGGTTGGTATCGGACTGGATGAGCTATCCGAGCCTGACACTTCTCTTATCGGCAATTATTTCTGTCTCTCAAGTTATTTTTTTTACCACTGAAATCATTGAATAAAGATTGAGACAAAAGATAATTTTTAAGTCCTATTTTGTCTCATTTAGGGTCTGCCGAGAAATGACTCGATTTATGACTCTCTGAAAAGGTGCTCAGCTGCCCATTGCGCATAGTAGGTTACAATCAAATCGGCTCCTGCGCGCTTCATGGATGTGAGGGTCTCGAGTACCGCCGGTTTTTCGTCGAGCCAGTCACGTTCCACGGCAGCCTTGAGCATCGCGTACTCACCGCTGACGTGATACATCACCAGCGGTTTTTGTGTTCGTTCGCGCAGTCGGCAGAGAATATCAAGGTAACAAAGCCCTGGTTTGACCATGATGAGATCGGCACCTTCCGCCTCGTCATATTCTGCCTCAAGCAGAGCCTCGCGTACGTTTGTGTAATTCAGCTGGTAGGTTTTTTTGTCCAGACCGCGTGCCCCCGAGCCAACTGCTTCGCGGAACGGTCCGTAAAAAGCGGATGCGTATTTCGCGCTGTAAGCTAAAATTCCGACCTTATGAAATTGCTGTGCGTCGAGTGCCTCGCGGATGGCTCCGACGCGACCGTCCATCATGTCGCTGGGCGCGACAAAATGCACGCCGGCCTTGGCGAGTGACAAAGACATTTTCACGAGTGCCGCGACTGTTTCGTCGTTGAGAATGTTGCCATCAGCTCCGAGAATTCCGTCATGTCCGTGCGATGTGAACGGATCGAGCGCAACATCAGCCATCACCAGCAGTTCGGGCGCAGTCTGGCGAACCAAAGCGACTGCCTTTTGGACAAGCCCATTCGGATTGCAGGCTTCCTCGCCCTCGTTGGATTTTTTTGCCGGATCGACAACCGGAAAGAGCAGCACAGACTTAAGTCCGAGAGCTTTGATACGAAGAACTTCTGCGGCCAATTCGCTCAGCGGAATGCGCTCAACTCCGGGCAGACTGCTGATCGGTGCGCGCTTGTCGTTGATTTCCGTGACGAAGATGGGACATATCAGATCCGCTTTGCTGACCTTGTTTTCGGCGACCATCTCGCGCAGGGCATTGTTTTGTCGCAGTCGGCGCAGGCGCTGGTGCGGATGTCCGATTGAGGTCATTTCGTTGCTCATGCGTGTTTCTCCAAAGAATGAACCTTGTTTGCCTGTGAGTTTTATTCAATAAAAGTTTTACAACTGACGCAACTGACCGCCGTCTGCAATGATGGTCTGGCCGGTCAGCGATCTGCTCGCGCTGGAAAAAAGGAAGACGCAAAGCTCGGCAATTTCTGCCGGCTCAAGCAATCGGTTGAGTGGAGAAAGTGCCGCCCACTGTTGTTCGACTTTCAACAGTGTCTCGGCAGTCACGGCGCCGAATTGTTGTTGCGCAGTATAGGCCTGCAGTTCACCTAGTTTGTCGGTGCGCACGTATCCGGGGGCAAGCGTGTTGACGCGCACCCCTCTGCGTCCGCCTTCTTCTGCGAAGGCTTTCATCAGAGCCATGAGAGCACTGCGGTAGGCTCCCGAAAGCGGCAGACTCGGATTCAGTTCGCGGACTGTCGTGCTTGAGATGGCCACAAGGCTGCCTTTGCCCTCTTCAAGATGCGGAAACAAAGCCTGAGTCAACAGGGCAGGGCCGCGCAGCAAAAGGGCATGGGCAATGTCATAGTCTGCGGCTTTGAAATTCAGCAGCTGACCGCCGTGTGGTCCGCCTCCGTTAATCAGCACGCCGCGGAATGTTACGTTAGTCACTTGACGCGAGACGCTTTCAAGGAGATTTGGATCGGTGAGGTCAAGCGCCACTGGAACGACGTTTTTTGCACCAGACAAGCGCAGTTGTTGCGCGGTTGCTTGCAGTGACTGGGGGTTCCGAGCCATGATCCACAACGACGCACCGCGAAGGGCGAGTTGCTGCGCAATCTCGAAGCCCATTCCCGAGGTGCCTCCGGTGATCCAGAAATTGCAGTTGTCAAATTCCGGACCCGTGGGCGGCTGGAATGGCTGTGGCATTGGCTGGCTCCTTCCGACAGAATGCTAAGGTACCAAGTTCTTGGATTCAGTGTCTCGGCAAACAGCCTGTCCTGCAAGTGAGGGGCAGAGCATTGCAGGGAAAAGTTTAGAAGAGGTTGAACCACATGCCATTAGTCCCAATAGTCGTTGAGCAGACCAACCGCGGCGAGCGCAGTTATGATATCTGGTCCAGACTTTTAAAAGACCGGATCGTGTTCCTCGGCACACCCGTTTACGACGAAGTGGCGAATCTGATTGTAGCTCAGTTGTTGTTTCTCGAATCTCAGGATCCCGAGAAAGACATCAACTTCTACATCAACAGCCCGGGCGGCAGTGTGACGGCAGGTCTCGCCATTTACGATGCCATGCAGGTGATTCGCCCGCAGGTCAGAACCTACTGCATCGGCCAGTGTGCAAGCGCGGCCGCTCTGTTGCTGGCGGCCGGAGCAAAAGGCAAACGCTACGCGCTGCCAAACAGCCGGGTGATGATTCACCAGCCGTCAGGCGGTGCTGGCGGACAGGCCTCGGACATCGCGATTCAGGCACGCGAAATTTTGTCACTGAAAAAACGTCTCAATGAAATCTTGGCGCTGCATACCGGCAAATCTGTTAAGGAAATTGAGGCCGATGCAGAACGTGACTTCTTCATGGGTGCGAAGGAGGCTAAGGATTATGGAATTGTGGACGATTTATTGATGCCGCGTTCGGACAGGTCGGCATACACCGGCTTGTAAGGGATTTCGGCAGGTTAGAGTGGGACTGGTTTTCTTGTTTTTTGGCTCGCATACGGATGAGGGTGCAACCCTATGACAACTCACGGAATTGATTTCTCGGCAAGCCGCGGCAACGGCGGCAACCTCCACGGACTCCATTGCAGCTTTTGCGGCAAGAGCCAGCGAGAGGTGAAAAAACTCATTGCCGGTCCCAACGTTTATATCTGCGATGAGTGCATTGCGCTGTGCAACGACATCATTGCTGAAGAGATGGAAAAAGACGATGTCGTAGGAGCCGTTGAAGGTGTCCCGAGTCCGTCGGAGATCAAAAAAGTTCTCGACGAATACGTGATCGGTCAGGAACGTGCGAAGCGGGTTCTGTCGGTTGCTGTTCATAACCACTACAAGCGAATCGAGCATTCCAACGCTCAGTCGAAAGAAGAAGTTGAGCTCGCGAAGAGCAACATTCTTCTCATCGGTCCAACTGGTTCGGGTAAAACTTTGCTGGCGCAAAGTATGGCCCGCATTCTGCAGGTGCCGTTCACGATTGCTGACGCGACCAACCTCACCGAAGCCGGTTACGTGGGTGAGGATGTGGAAAACATCATCCTCAACCTGTTGCAGGCAGCTGATTTCGATGTCGAGCAGGCGCAGAAGGGAATTGCCTACATCGACGAAATCGACAAGATTGCCCGCAAAGGCGAGAACACCTCAATCACCCGCGACGTGTCGGGCGAGGGTGTGCAGCAGGCGCTGCTCAAGCTGCTTGAGGGAACAGTTTCAAACGTTCCTCCGCGTGGCGGCCGCAAGCATCCGCAGCAGGAATTCCTGCAGGTTGATACTACGAACATTCTGTTCATCTGCGGCGGCGCATTCGCCGGACTCGAGGAGATCATCCGTGCACGCATGGATTCCAACTCGATGGGCTTTGGCGCTGACGTCAAGAGCCGTGCGAAACTGAACGTCACCGAGTTGTTTGCAAAAGTGCGTGTCGAGGATCTTCTGAAATTCGGGATGATTCCAGAATTCATGGGTCGCTTGCCGGTCGTTGTGACGCTTGCAGAACTCGATGATGTGGCGCTGGTGAAGATTCTTTCTGAACCGAAGAATGCAATCGTCAAGCAATACCAAAGATTGTTCGCCTATGAGCGGGTCAATCTGGTGTTCGAACCGGAAGCTCTTTCGGCAGTGGCCCACGAGGCGCTCAAGCGCAAAACTGGTGCACGCGGTCTGCGCGCTATTCTCGAAGATGTCATGCTTGACACCATGTTCGAACTTCCGAGCATGAAGAATGTGAAGGATGTGATTGTCTCTGCAGAATGCATCACCGATTACAAGGCGCCGCAGTATATCTACTTCACTGAAGATGAGATTGCGGCCCGCAACGAGCGGCTTGCAGCGAAAGCGTCAGCAGGAGCACCTGCTCAGACTGCGACAGCTCCGAGCAAAACCACGGCTGCAAAGTCGACC
>JBEDKY010000468.1:0-7000 GCA_041171905.1 Pseudomonadota bacterium | reverse complement strand
AAATCGCCGCTGGATTGGAAGATCATGGTGCTGATGCCTTCATTGATGACGGCTGCATTGCTTGAAGTCGGTTCGACTGCAAAGAAGATGTTGAACTTCGGTCGGGAGATGGCAACGAAGGCACTTATCGAACAAGAACTTGCCGTCGGTCGTGAAGTTCAGGCACGCATGTTGCCAAAATTGAAAACGACGACCGATTCATGGATTTGGCGTGCAACGTATCTTCCGGCAGAGGCACTTGCAGGCGACTGGTTCGACATTCGCGAGCTGCATTTTGCAGACGGTCGGACATTGCTGGCAGCGTGTGTGGCAGATGTCACTGGTCACGGTGTTGGCTCATCGCTGGCGACCAGCGTTATTTGCTCACACTGGGGCTTATGGTGCGAGGGGTTACGCTCTGGAGATTTTCCTGTCCTTCCCGAGGCAAAGCAGGAGGTGTTGCGGCGCGCTCCCCATTCGATACACATGGGTTTGAAGGCCTTGCGTGAAAATGAAAACTGCACGGCCATCTTTGCGCTCTTTGATCCCAACAGCGGAGAACTTACCTTCTGTTCGGCGGGGCACCCGGGGATTTTCTGTATCGGACCGAAGTCCTTCCGTTATTTCACGACGCAAGGTGAAAGGCTGGGCTCGGACATTCTTGTGGAATCCACTTGGAGCGCAAAGACAGAGCGTCTCAATGGTGACGAGCTTATTGTTCTCTATTCTGACGGTATTGTTCCGCTGCGGGCCACAGTTTCGAGCTGGGCGGCGCAACTCAAGCGCAAAGTGGCATCCGGCACCGTAACCGTACCCGAAATGCTATTGGTGCAGCAGTTGCGAAATAATAAAGAAGGCTTTCGCTCTGCCCCCGACCTGGTCGACGACATGACTTTAATCATGGTGCGCAGAAACCCCAATTCACTGGCCTCGTCGTCTGCGCCGGATTCCGAGCAGAAATCTCAAGCAACGTCGGCGTCATCGTCTGAACTGTCTCAATCTGCATAACAATTTCCGTTCAGGCTGGTTCGTGCTTGCGCCAGCCTCGGTGCGCGCGCTATCTTTGGAAAAGTAGAAAAAAGAGCGTCACCACATGGAATTTTTGGGCATGAGCAAAACGAAACCAATTCTCGCATTCTTGGAACAGGCGTGGCTCAGGCAGCTTTATACGGAATTTGAGGCCATTTGTTTTCAGTACCGGCTCAGCCTGCGTAAGCCGCTTTTTGAAATCAGAGACCTGAGCGGTCAGTGGGGGCATTGGGATCCGCTTACGCGCACCATCGTCATCAACAAAAACTTGATAATGACGCACAGCTGGCAACACGTTCTTGGCGTCCTCAAACATGAAATGGCGCATCAGTTTGTTACAGAGTTTTTGTCGGGAGATGCGGGTCACGGCATCGAATTTCATAAAGCCTGCGACGCACTCGGGGTTCCCGAGGAATATCGCGGTGCGGGGCTCGATCTCGGTGAGCCGCTGCGCACGTGGCAGGAAACGTCAGTGGTTCCCGAGGAGGATGCGGCGATTCTGCGCAAGGTGGAAAAACTGCTCGCTATGGCTGAGTCGACAAACGAGAATGAGGCCTTTCTCGCAATGGCCCGCGTTCAGGAATTGTTTCACAAATACAACATTGACAGGCTGATAAATCGGAAGAAAAATCGTTATGTTTCGCTGGTCGTCAATCATAAAAAGCAGAAGGTTGACAGACTCCAGCGGATGATTGCCGGTATCCTGACCGGATATTATTTTGTCGATGTGGTTTTTTCAGATCTTTACGACGCGCAGGAAAATCAAACCCATAAGACGATGGAAATTCTTGGTTCAGAGCAGAATGTTCTGATGGCCGAGTATATTTACGGATTCCTCAGGCAGCAGTCGGAGTCGCTCTGGAGCTCATACCGCAGTCTGCGCGCACTCAAGGGAGCCGCTCCAAAAATGTCCTTCCAGTCCGGAGTCATCGCGGGTTTTCGCAAGAAACTCGAAAAGCTTGAAACTGAACGCGCGCAGGAGTTCGCTCGGGCCGGAGTCCGTGCAGAGGCCGAGGGAATTGGTCAGAACACTCGCGAGGAATCCACCGCGCTGTTGAAGTTCAATGATCCGGCCCTGCGCAAGTTCGTCAAGTCGCGTTTTCCGCGGCTCACGTCTGTGCGGTCTGGCGGGCGTGTCTTGGGCGAGCATTATGACCGCGGGAAAGTACAGGGCGAAAAAATTGTAATTCATCCTGGAATTCAGAGGACTTCTGCGGGCGGTGTCGGCCTGCTGGGACCTGCCCGCCGCTGAGTCGGCATGGTCGGCTCGGTCGTTTGCAAGAGTGATATGTTTTGCGTTAAACAAATTCAGGCAGTCGCCGTAGCTCAGCTGGATAGAGCAGTTGTTTCCTAAACAACAGGTCGCATGTTCAAGTCATGCCGGTGACGCCATCGTCCGACATCCCGCTGCGCCAGCGACTGGGCTTAAGAAGTCCGGCAAGCCTCGGTGAAGATCCTTTTTCAATCAATTCGCACAGCACACTTGCCGATTGCAGCGACGCGCTCCAACCGCATCCCAGCCATCCGGTTGATGCAAGAATGCGACCTTGGTTTCCCAGTTCTCCCAAAATTGGCAATTCATCGCAGGGAAGACAATCCACACCGAATCGAGCTCCGATCGCTTGGAGTTTGACTCCGTTTGCGGGGCGGCTTGATTGCAACACGTCGGTCATTACGGGCAAAAGCGATGTGCGCAGCCACTCTTCAATTTTTTCGCTCAACGAATCGCTGACCGTTTGGCCTGATAGGTCAATTCCCGCACCTGCCGAAGGCAACAAAAAGCGCGGCCCTGTGAGACGCACAGTCCAGTTATATCCGGAACCTTGCGGAGCTGCTTGCGGCAAAAACAACGCCGCTACATGTCCGCTGGCTGTTCGAACTGCAAGTGGTTCGCTGTGTTGTTCACAGGCAAGGTTGCTCGACCATTCGGAGTAAACATCACTCATCGGCACAAGCATGTCCTTCACCCACGGGACGAGTTTGGCAATCTGATATCCATTTGCGAGTATGACCATCTCACACTCGCGCACTTGGTTGTTGCCAAGCAAAACTGTGCAGCGGTCCTTGTCTTCAGAAATGGAAATGACCCGCTCATTGCTAAATCCTAGATCTGTCAAACGACGCTTGGCAAAAGCATCGCGTCTGTCTTTCTCCGCAATCAAAAAAGCGGGTGACTCTTCAAAAAGAGGAGCTACTGAGCTGTTCTTTGCTGCTCTCAGGCCAAGATTAAAAGTGCATGCCTGATTCAGCTCTCTCACCTCGTGCGATGCCAGGCCGACTCGCACACAGCGAATTTTCTTAAATGCATCGCTGTGAAAAAAATCACCGACCGATTCTGAGCCGAGCCTGCAGAAGTTCTGCAGCCATCGAGCCATGTCCAGACCGTGGGCGACAACTGCACGCGTGGGAGGGTCATTGAGGCTGGGCCAGAAGATTCCCAGCCCCTGCGCTGTCCACGATGGTGTGATGTCGGTGATGTTGGGGTCTGCAAGAAGTGTGCTGATTCCCTTGCTGGAAAGCAGTTGCGCGCAGCTCCAGCCAAGCGGCCCTGCGCCGACAATTAAAACATCAGATTTTTTTGCTTTCGCCGAGCGGGCGTTCACAGACAATCCCCGACCAGTGTCCCAAAGTCACAACCTTTTTTACAACACTTCCGCTGCGTTCAGCCAGTGCACGAAAGTCGTCGATCTCGGTCGTGAGAATTCCTGACACTATGATGGTTCCGCCGAGGCGGGTATGTCCAACGATATCGCCAAAAATCTTTGTCAGAGGCCGCAATTGAATGTTGGCAAAAACCAGATCAAAGTCGGTTTCACTGATTTCGTCGATCGCCGTCGAGACAAATTGCGCGTCGTGTATTCCGTTGTCTTTGGCATTCACTTGCGCAATGTGGACGCTGTTTTCATCAATGTCATTGCCGATGATGAATTTGCTGCCAAGCATCGAGGCGGCGATGGCAAGAATTCCCGAGCCTGTGCCGACGTCCAAGACCGTTTCAGGAATGTCTTTTTGCTCGAGCAGCAATTCGAGACACAAACGCGTCGTCTCGTGCTGACCCGTGCCGAACGCCATGCCTGGATCGATGATGATTTTGTGCTCTTGCGGAAATTCAGCAGGGTTTTCCCAAGGCGGTAGAATGGCAAAGCGGCCGGAAATGTCGATTGGTTTGAACGAGGCCTTCCAAGATTCGCGCCAATTTTGGTCGGCAATTGGCTGCAGCACGATCTGCTTTTCCGACAGCGGAATGGCTCTTGATTTCATTTCGGCCAGCAGGTTGTCTTTCAGGCTTTGCAGGTGCGGCAGGTCTTCGCTGTACAGAATCACCGGTACCTGACGGACAAGTTCGCCGTAATAATCGCGGCTCAGATGCTCATAGTCGTATTCAAACTCAACATCACAGTCGAGCGCGCCTTCAACAAAATTGTGTTCGTCGAATTCATGCAGCGCATCTACGAGCGCATCTTTGTGTTTGTCGTCGATGTGGATGCGCAGTTCGTAGCAGATTGGGTGAGTCATGGAGGCCTTTCTACGGCAGTCTGTCCTCCACGGTGCGGAGGAGCTGGGCCGCCTTCGTGTAATTGGGGTCCCGCGCGAGCGCAAGCTGGGCGTACTGCCGCGCTTCGCTGTACTTGCCCCACTTGGCATAAGCTAGGCCGATGTTAAAGAAAATTTGATGCCTGTTCGTGTTTGTCGGCAGAACCATTTGAGCTTTCTTGTAATGTTCGATGGATTCCTCATATCGCCCGGCCTTAACCAGCTGAATTCCGTAAGCATTCAAATATGAAGCAACCCTCGAGACGTCGCCACAGTGTTCAAGCAGCAGCTTGGCGGCCTCGTAGTCACCCATGGCCAGTTTTACCCGCGCGAGGTCTTCGCGTGCCTGCATGGAGTGTTCGTCAATGC
This sequence comes from Pseudomonadota bacterium, assembly GCA_041171905.1. Taxonomy (GTDB): domain Bacteria; phylum Bdellovibrionota_B; class Oligoflexia; order Silvanigrellales; family Silvanigrellaceae; genus RFOM01. The sequence continues at coordinate 2,089 of JBEDKY010000468.1, read as the reverse complement.
TCAGCGCGCGTGAAAATGCCCTATCTGCCCGTTCAAGTTCACCCAGCGCCAGATGGCATTCGGCGATTTTCGCAAGCCTGATCGGGTGACGCGGGTTGTTCAGTCGGAGTTTTTCATACAGTGCAAGTGCTTCACGCAACTGACCGCGTTCCACGTGAAGGTCGCCGAGAGTTTGCAGCGCGCGTAAATAATTTGGGTTCTTGTCGATGGCGCGACGTAGCCACTGTTCTGCGGCCTGCAGATCATTTTCAAGCTGAGATCTGCGTGCCATCAGCTCACAATAGCGTGCGGTGTCGCCGAGGTTTCGCAGCAGTTCGTCAGACACCAGCATTTTTTCCTGGTCAGTGCAGATCTGCCATGAACTCAGTGCGCGTTCAAAGCGGCGAACGCTTCTTTCGGCCGGATTTCCGCCGTCGTCGTCTTCCGTCGAAATCAGCCGTTCGATGCGGCTGGCAAACTTTTGGCATTGCTGCGCCCACTCCGACTTCTGGCCCATCAGCGGCTGCACACAGGAAACGTTGAACTCACCCAGAAATGTGACCTCTTCGCGGGAAAGACCCTTTGCAACGATGGCAGTCCGACGCAAAAGCAGATCACCAAACTGCGTCGCCACGTCGCAGATTATTCCTTCGCAACTCCGATGAGATGGCGACGATTGCTGGAGAAGTGTCTTCCAGTCCTGTAATGGGTTGTTTTCCCAAATTAAAATAAGCGCGCTCAGACCCCGCAGCGACGCCTCAGGAGAATTGACGCGCAGGGTGCTGCAACGCCTGAGCGTGGCCTCGGGAAATACGTGGGCCAATGCTTCGGCCATCAACTGAACACGCTCGCCGTCATCGCCGACAAGCAACAAATTGGCGTGAGATTTTGAGGGTTTCATGAGTGGCTCCTCTAAACTTATGATACCCTAAGAGGGGTATCGGAGTTTTGTGCGAAAGCCTGAGTTTTTTGCAGCCGGGTGTCAGAGTGATGAATGAATCGGGGTTAGTGACAACTCATTGCCTAGTTGTGGGCGGGGGCGCTCTCGGAGTGCTGCTGGCCGACGCTTTGCGTGGTTCACAAGAACTCATTTCCCATGGTGGAGATGTGTTGCTTGTAAACCGCAGTCCGTTGCCCTCGGAAATCCTCATCGTTGAAGAATCCGATGGTTCCCAGCGCAGATGTCTAGTGGAGCGGTGGAATGCAACCGCACAAGAATGTCTGGAGAAGTTGCCGCGCTCCAAGAAGGTGTTGTTCTTTTGCGTACCGCCGGAAGCAAGTGAATCGGTTTTTTTGGAGTGGCTTGCAGCTGCGCGGGCGACGAAGCAACAGTCGTTGCAGTTCGTTTTTTGCAACAACGGTTTGCTCAGTGCCACCACTGAGCAAAATGTGCGGCTTGAGTCGCTGCGGTATTCATTTCTAAGAGCAGTCTTTATGGTCGGAGCATTCCGCGAACTCGGTCAGAACAAGTGTCGTGTTTTCTGGAAAGGCGGGTCGCTTGTTCGCTGGGCTCCGTTGAGCGGACACAACTCCGGTAGCACCGAATTGACTGACTTCTGGATGAGTCATGCACAACCAGCTGCTGCCGGAAATGCAAACGAACCTCTCCGGAGCGTCGGATTTTTGCAATGGCAAAGGGTCGACAGCGCGCATAAACTCGAGCGTGAAAAATTCTTTACAAACTTTATTATTGCAGCCGTCATAGGCCCACATATGCAACCCAACAAGACCGTGTTTGAAAAGTTCAGCGGCGAATCGCTTGACTTGCTGGCGGCCGAATTTGCGCTTCTGTGGAAAGATTTTGGAATCAGCAGTGAATCGTTGCTTGAAAATCTGCAATCAACCGTGCGGGCGACAGCGGAGAATTACAATTCGCTCAGTTTGCAGGGTGCCAATGGAAAAAATTCCACAATGAAATATTTTTTCAAGATTCTGCATGAGGAGCTTTCCCAGCAACGGTTGCCGCAGCCATTGTCACTTCTGGCGGATTTCATCGACGCGAGTGCAAAACACTGGGGGGTGACCGCGTGAGTTCAGATCCGACAACGACTGACGCAGGTGCGGCAATGAAGCCGCCGTTACTGACTTTTGTTTTGATTGCAATCAACGT
>JBEDKY010000467.1:0-5777 GCA_041171905.1 Pseudomonadota bacterium | reverse complement strand
GTGTTACCCCTTATTGAAGAGGCGACATTTTTTCCGATTTCCCCAAAAGAAAAAGTACCCTGGGAAAAATTTACTATTGTCATTCTCAGTAGTGGTGCGAGCGATGTCAGTGAGTTCCATGGTGATTGTGGGCTCGCAGCTTGTAATGCGTGAAAAAGTGTAGAAAAACTACCCTCAAAAACGGAAAGCACACCACACAGATCATTTTGTTCCAAGGCCCTACGCGCATACAGCAATGCGTTTTCATCGAGCCCCTCTCGTCGTCCCTCTGTTTTAAAAGAAATTTTGAGAGATTTGGAAAAATCTACAGCAGACAGGTCTCGAACGACAGCCGCGTAGTCGAATCTACCTTTTGTTGGGCTTGCTAGAATGCCAGTGGAATACGCATATCTTAAAACTGAAGAAGCTCCACGCAGTGCAGCAATATCATCCATTTCATAATGCTGCCACGATGCAGATGGCTTTAGTACTGCGCAAGTGAGCTCTGTTCCATACATCGCAGATTGTATAGGATCACTCGCAATATAGAGGCCGTATCCGCTATTCGCGCCGTCCGGTATATCACCCGAGGTTTTGATATTTCTGTTCATATCGCGGGCCGTATGAATTGAATTCGTTAGATGCTGTCTCAAATCTGCAGTAGAACTCGACCAGTTGAATCCAACAATCTGTTGGCCAAGAGATTTCGTAACGGTGGCGTTTGAAATCTGACCGCTCGTCGCAGGTGCGAAATGGCATCCGACTGTATACACCAAAGAGGCAAGGGTTATCTGCATTTTTACGTTCATTTAACTGCCCTCCATAACGAAAACTGGTTCCGACGATTTCCAAAGTATTCAATGAAATGATCTTTTTATTTCCTCATGAAAATTGACGCCTTTTTGATAGCGAAGCACGAATTCGCTTTCCTGCAAAAGAACATCCTCACCCGACCACAAGACCGAATGTGGAAGTTTGCGTTGTGCCTGCATCCAAAGCGCTGTCAAAGTGCAGGTGCGCCCGTTGGCATCCGGAAAAGGGTGAATCGTGATACAACGCCGCATGATGCGCGCAGTGTCGTCCTGGTAGTCCTGATTGTTTTTGGATTGAGATTTTTCGAAGAATTCAGAAAGCCCAACAATATGTTTGATGACCTCGGAACCTGTGGGGTAATGAAGAAAGCGACCACTCACCATGTCTCCAGTGGCATTCTTGAACGGCCGATCATAGGTGACAACTTTTAGCAGACCTTCCTTTGAAATATCCTTCATCACAAGCTCTTCCTGTGCGCTCAGTGGAACGCCGTGAATCACATCCTGCCCAGGAGAGCGAAAGTCTGCCTTTTGATCTTCACGAACCCTTCGATTGATTGCGAGAAGAATACCGATGAATTTTTTTTGATTTTGGGTGAGGTTACGATGAGCTGTTTGCTTCGCCTCGACGGGAGCCAAACCTCCCAGGGCATTCTTGCGCAGAGCGTCGGCCGCAACAGAGACAAAATTTACGAAGGCTTTTTCACCGTATTTTTGCACTCCACCTTTTTCATAATTTTTGCACCCCATAGAAAGAGGTGTCAGAGCGAACAGAATCCATCGCATCAGCGACTCCTCGGACGACGTTCCAACAACCAAATTGCTATCGCTCTTTAATTTTGATTTTTCGAGTGCAGCACGCAATGTATTGGTCTGCTCAACGTCACTCAAATGCGAATCGAAATCAGAAGCCTTTGGCACCGAGCAAAAGGTGGTATCTTCGTGGCTTGTCAATTGAGTGGCAGGCTTTTCACTTTTGCCCTGACCGCTGCATCCGACTGCAATGGAAAATAAAAACAGGCTAATCAATTCTCTAAACATCGGAATTTACCTTTTAAACCTATCAAATTGCCAAGACCTAAACCGCATCTCGAAAACTTCATGATGGATGCCGGCTTTAGCTGTTAAGCAAACTTCAATCCAAGTATATTTTTCGTCATTACAGTGCGTTAAAGCTTTCGAGGCGCTGGAAGGGTGTCTATGAAGTATGCACTCTTGCACTCAAAACATACTCGGTGCGAAGCGAGTGAATTCGCCTTCACAACTGCTCTGCGTTTGCTGAGACTTCCGATTGGTTTAACTTCGATAGCCCCCAACTGTTTCTGCTTTTCAGTTGAGTAGCGATCAGCGAGACGATGACCTGATTCAGTTCGAGCATGTTAGCCGCTGTTGCCAAACAGGTACTATCCATATTAAATAGGTACTAGGAAATAATTTAGTATATATTCATCGGGATAATAAATTGAAATCATTTGAGAAACATTTCCTTTCCCGCCAACCAGTGGACCATAGACTTTTACAAGTTGTCCGACAAATCGGTGAACATCGGGGGCGAGAACAGCTTTTTCAGGCACAAGTTCCGCAAGTGCTTGAAAGTCTGCGACACGTGGCTTTCATCCAAAGCACAGAATCGTCGAATCGTATTGAAGGAGTGGAGATTCCAACAGTCCGGCGCATGCACGACCTGATGGCCGAAAAAGTCTTGCCAGAAAATCGTTCGGAGCAAGAGATTGCCGGTTACCGTGATGTGCTTAATCTCATTCACAATCAGCACGAGGGAATCGAACCCACCAATGGTGTTGTGCTGCAACTACATTCTCGACTTTTTTCCTACGCAGTGGAGCGCGGAGGAGAGTGGAAGCGTTCTGACAATGAAATCGCAGAAGTCCTTCCAAGTGGTGAAAAGCACATTCGCTTTAAACCCGTCCCAGCCTTTCAAACGCAGGATTCAATGAGTGCACTTCATTCTTCTCTGAGGGAAGAACTCTCAGCTGTTGAGGTTGAACCGTTACTCGTGGTCGCCAGTTATGTTCTAGACTTCTTATGCATTCATCCTTTTCGCGATGGCAACGGGCGACTTTCGCGATTATTATCGCTCCTTCTATTGTATCGATGCGGATACGGCGTTGGCCGTTATATAAGTTTAGAACGCATCATTGAAGATACAAAAGATGGTTATTACAGCGCGCTCCAAGCTTCGTCTGTTGGCTGGCATGACGGTGCACACGATCTTCGTCCCTGGTGGAATTATTTTCTAGGAGTCGTGCTCCTTGGAGCCTATCGGCAATTTGAATTGAGGGTAGGCCAGGTTGAAAGCGCGCGAGGAACAAAAGCAGCGTTGGTTCTTGATGCTATTCAAATGTCAGCTGTGCATTTTTCGGTTGCCGACTTGCAAGCGCAATGCCCCACCGTGGGCATCGACCACATCCGTAAAGTTTTGCGACAGGAACGAGATGCGGGCCGACTTGTATGCTTGGGCCGAGGCCCAGATGCAAAGTGGATGCGCAAAGGGCATTAAGAAATCCAAAAGTGGAAAAAAGAAATCTAAAATGCCCCTTGGTCGCAAATGCGACCAATTGCGACCAACGCTCGTGTATCTCCAAAGACGTCGGTGGATGTTGGTGAACAATGGCTGGTCCGGCATGTTTTTAATACGAATAACTTTTATTGTATCAACAATGACTTGTCGTATTCATTTTTCGAATCCCTCTCTCTCCGCCATCTAAACCCCAAGCGGCAGTGCTGCTTGGGGTTTTTGTTTTGGGAAAGTGATTTGCTACAGATTGCTACACGGTAGCTTTTTCAGAGCCCTTGGCTGACCTCCATAACACCATCCAGCTGCGGCACTTTGACCTCACTAGCCTCGGTCTCCGACCGCCGACTCCAATGGCTCTCAGCCAGCTTTGTCAGCACACCCTTGTGCCGCCGTGCGTAAACGAGGGTTGTTTCGATGTCCGAGTTACCCAGAAGCTGCTGTGCAATCGAGAGGTCGCCCGTCTCATTGTACACATGCCGAGTTCCTCCGTGCCGCAAAACGTGGGTGCCTCTGTACGGAAGGCGCGCCTCACGGAACGCCCTGTCGTAAGCAGCCTGTATCTGACGGTAACTAAAGAACGTGCCGTCAGAATTCTTGAAGATGAGTCCACTGACGCCTCCCGCATAGCATTTACGCAATGCGTCAAAGGTGTCGGGAAACATCGGTTGCTCCTTCACGGGTTCATCTTGGAGTTGCCCCGTCAAGACCGACCATCCCACGTTTAGTTAAAGTTGGCCTGTCTGAACTCAGACGGGCTCATCATTTTCAGCGATTTATGCGGATGATTTTCATTGAAGTCGGTGGCCCACTCGTTGAGTTTGCCTAATACTTCCTCCGCATCCCACAGTTCATTCACGTAAACATAATCTTGTTTGAAACGTTTCACGAAGGCCTCGGACATCCCATTGCTCTCCGGCGAGTATGCTGGGGTCTGGCAGGGGATAAATCCCAAACCTTCTGCAAAGAGTTGGGTTTCATTTGCAATGAAGATACCGCCGTTGTCTGTCAGCCATTCGATTTTGGTTTTGGGCACCTGATTGCCTGGAAAGCGTCGTTCGAAGGCCAACGCGAGCGCATCTCGCACGTCTGAGGCCTCTAAGCTTCCGATTGCTGCCACGAGGCTAAGAACCTCTCTGTCGCATGTATCGATGACGAACATTGCTTCAATCCGTCGACCATCCCAACAGCGTATTTGAAAGGAATCTGAGCACCAGCGCGTATTGCTTCTTAATGTTTGTACGGTGCCTTCGTGCTTCCGCTTGGGCTGGAAACCGACGAATTTTGGCAACAACAGATTGGCTTCTTTCATGAGACGATAGATTCTCTTGTGGTTGGCCTTGGGCAATCCATCAGCAACAAGAGCTTTATTTATCACTGCGCAGGCGCGGCGGTATCCATAGCTGGGTCGTTGTGCGACCAATGCACGGATGCGTTGAAGAATGTCCTCGTCACTGATTTGTGGCATTTTCCCGCGGCGTTTCCTGGTGACCACTGCTTCTTTTCGCAGGCTTTCCCGGAGATGGCTGCGCGAAACATCCAAGGAATCGCAGATGACTTTCAAGTGAAATCCTCCACTCCTTGCAAGGGCTCGCGCGAGATGAGTTTTTTTTCGCGACCAATCCGGACAGCCTCCTTCAGGCATTCGACTTCCATGGTCTTTCGTCCCAGAAGGCGCTCAAGTTCACGGATCTTCTTTTCCATGGCCTTCTTTTCGGACTCCGGGAAAACATTCTCTTCTTTGTCGACTGCGCTGAGCTGCCCTTGGGTCATGCACCTTCTCCACGTATAGAGTTGTGCTGGATGAATACCATATTTGCGGGCTGTTTGGCTCACTGAGCTGTCGGAAGAAAATGCCTCGTTCACGATTCGAACCTTTTCCTCTGGACTGAACCGCCTTCGCCTCTCAGTCCCAATGATAATTTCAGTATTACGACCAGTCGTAATCACAGTCCTTAAGCTCCCCTTCCGGCAGTGGGGGATGGTCCCTGTTTGAGGGGGTTACATCACATCTGAGGACGCATTTTTGAAGCCTTGCTCAATGAAGTCTGGGCTCTCTTTACGCCTCAAGTAGACCACGTGTTGGCGAATGGTCAGCCGAGATTTTTGTGGCTCCTGCCAATCCAGAGTCACGTCTTCCCAGCGCAATGCTGCGACCTCGGAAATACGTAACGCCTGATAAAACTGAACCGTCGCCATGCTCGCCAGCAAGCTTCCGTGCAACGCTCGACTCAGCTGATCTCGGAACCTTTCAAACTCCGCAGGCGTGATGTCTTGCGAGGCTTTGTTGGCACTGTCGCGCGCGACTTTTACAGCCTCGCGGTGCCTTCTTTTGATGGGATGAACGTACTTTGTGTCATCGTTGTATTCGATGTAGTAACGCAAAATTGTGCTCAACAACGTGAGCTCATGCTCAAAACTCTTGCGCTGCCAACCCCGTCCATAACAATCCA
>JBEDKY010000466.1:0-20744 GCA_041171905.1 Pseudomonadota bacterium | reverse complement strand
AAACCTGTATCCAATGAAGTGCAGGATGCCTCCGCTACGGGAACGAACCTCGAACTTGATTTGGTTTTTCGCTACCCGATGAACTTCAAAATTTTTCCACGCGTCGGTGTTTTTATTTCGCCGTTCTCAAAACAAACAGAAATTCTTAAGGTACTGGCCGGTTCATCGAGCCCGCAAAATACGCAAACACTCACGAGAAGTGGCCTGTTGGTGGGAGCTGAAGCCGAGCTTCAACCTGCGAGCAATTTCTTTTTGGGCGGACGCGTTTTGATGTCTTTCAAAGAAACTGTGACGGTGTCAGATGAAACGGAGCCGGGGGAGAAACTGAGCGGGACGGGTAGTGCGACCCGCTTGCATTTGACGGGAGTCGCGGGAGTGCGGCTTCCTCTCACCGAATCGCGACGCTTTGTTTTTGAAGGCCTTGTCGGAAATACCTACCGCACAGACAAATACTCAGAAGAGATTTCGTATGCGGGACAAGGCCAGCAGAGTGACGTCGTGACCTACATGCAGGCGGGCTTTGGATTCATTCTCTAGGCGTCCGGACTCAGAATCCGGGCGGAAGAATGAAGCTGTTGACACCCGTGGTGTAGCCTTGAAAGCGCGCGGATGCTTCGTCGAACTGTGGCAGGAACGCGAGAAGGTAATCGATGCTGAGTTTGTGGTAGCCCTTCTCTCCGTCCCGGAAATAGCTGGGCCGGTCGAGACGCTCCGATCCACCCCATGAGTTCTTCACAATCAGCGCTTTGATAGATCCAAATTGCACCGCGAGTGATTTGATCTCGTCGGATGCCTCTCCCTCGGGAGTCACAAAGGGCAGGTTTGTGCGCGGATCGACGCCTTCAGCAATGTAATCTTCCAAAACTGTGGAGTGGTATCCCTGCCGTCCGTTGCCCACATATTTGCGCAGCGTCGCGAGGTCGAAGACACCTTCTTCGTTCATGGCGCGGAAATCAACGAACCAATTGATGACGACAGGGTACCCTGCATTCATCGCACGCATGACACGGCGCATGACGCGTGCCTGTTCGTCAGTTGTTTTGCCATTCCACTGAGCCGTTTGCTCTGTGATCTCGCCAGTGGGGTAGTTGGCATAATCAATCGGCCACTGGACTTCTCGCCAACTGATCATCACTTCGTCAAGTGGCGCGGTCGCGCCGCGTCCGACCGTAACGCTGAGTGAAGAAGCTGGGATGATCTTGTCCTGCAGTGACACAAGGTCGACTCCAAAGGCCGCATCAAGCTCGCTACGGATTGTTTTCGCATCTCTGAGTTTGGAGAGCGGGCCAGACTTCAGACTTTTGTTGAGATAGTCTGTTGCCATCTTTTGCCGCAGGCTTTTGGGCATTTTCGCCTCATCAGGCGCAAAGTCACCCTCCTTCATCAGACCGAAGCGGATAGAGATTTCCGCAGCTTCCTGAAAAGAGCCGCCTGTCTGGAGCTCGCTGATGTAGCGGTCTCTCAATTGAAGCTCGTAGTGTCTGTATGTGACGTAGGTTTCCGAGAAATTGGGTTCTTCGCTTTCCGGTCCGCGCAAAATCATCGACTCTGCCCAGCCGAGTGCTGCGTAGGCCCAGCAATTGCCAATGCTCTGCCACTTTACCGAAGTCTGGGGCAGATTGACGGTATCGAGCGAAGACGAGCTGATTGGACGAACTTGAGCAGGTGTATCAGACTGTTTTTGCGGCTGACCGCAGCCAACAACTGCAATCAACGCCATAGGAACTGTAGCGAGGGCGCAAAGCTTGCCAAACAAGCGAACCATGTTGTTCTCCCCATTCCCGAAGCAGTGATTTATGATCACCGGACGGCCGTCAGCGGTAGATGACTTTCGCCCGCAAGTAAAGGAGAAAAAAACGCAATGAGAAGAGTTTTTCTTGCGGCACTGTCGAAAGTTTCGACAGTGGTTTATTTTCTCTGTGGTTGCGCATCTTTAGAGCCGTTCGGCCGGCAAGTCAAAAAGGAAAAAGTTCCAACCGACTGGATGCTCACAGAGCGCGGTTGGGCTTCGTATTACGGCAGTGAATTTGTCGGGCGGCGCACCGCAAGTGGGGACCTCTACAACGAGTCAGAAATGACAGCCGCTCATCCGACTCTGCCGTTCGGCACGATTGTCTTGGTGCGTCGGGCGGCGACGGGCCGTTATGCGTTTGTGCGGGTGACCGACAGAGGGCCATTTATTCAGGGTCGGATTATCGATTTGTCGAAAGCAGCGGCGGCAAAGATTGGATTGTTGGCGGCGGGCGTCGGTCGCGTTGAGCTTTTTGTGATTCCGCCCCATCATGAATTGATTGGTCACCTGTGAGCGGTTTAAGGTGCGCAGACAGATTTGAGGTTTAAAGCATGTCAGGTGATGGAAAGCCGTTCGGGTCGGATCCCAAAGACGACTGGCGCGATGACGTTCTCACCCTTCCCGATGAGAAACTGGCAAAGCCGCCAATGTATAAGGTGGTTCTAAACAACGACGATTACACTCCGATGGAGTTTGTCATTCACGTTCTGCAGAAATTCTTCCGAAAAAATGAACAGGAATCGGTGCAAATCATGCTGTTGGTGCATAAGACTGGCAAGGGTATCGCCGGAGTGTTTCCGTTTTCGATAGCGGAAACGAAAGTCAGACAGGTGAATGACTTTTCCAAGCAGCACGGGTTTCCGCTGCTGACCACTCTGGAACGGGAGTAAAGAGCGTGCTCAGCCCACAACTGGAAAAATGCATTCGTGCAGCCTTTCAATTTGCGACGCACAGCCGCCATGAATATCTCACAATCGAACATCTTCTGTTGTCTTTGTTGGATGACAACTCCGTCAAGGAAATAGTCGAAGCCTGCGGCGGCCGCATCGAACCACTGCGTGAAGAGCTGAAGAAATTTCTCGATGAGAATTCGCCTGTCGTTGATGTGTCTGACTCCGAATCAGGAGAAGCATCATACTCCCCGACAATGACGCTGGCACTCGAGCGTTTGATTCATCGCACCATGGTGCGGGTACGCAGCGCGGGTCGCGAGGTTGTCGACACCGGAAAAATACTGATCGAAATATTCAACGAGCCGGACTGCCATGCCGCTTGGTTTCTTGAGGAACAAGGGTTGAACAGGCTTGAATTGATTCAATACTACTCCCACGCGCTGACCGGAGCTCAGCGCGGAGGAACCGACAAGCCGGCCCGTGAGCAAACACCCGCGGCAGGTCAGGGCGAATCGGGCAAAGAAGACGTGCTGGCAAAGTTCTGTGTGCTGCTCAATCGCAAAGCTCTTGAAGGCCGCATCAATCCTATTGTCGGACGAGATGATCTCATTGACCGCATGATTGAAATCCTCTGCCGAAAAACCAAAAACAATCCGATTCTCGTCGGTGATCCCGGCGTCGGCAAAACTGCTGTTGTCGATGGTCTGGCAGCGCGCATTGTTCAGAAGAAGGTCCCCGGCCGTTTGTTGTCGGCGGAGATTTATTCGCTCGATATGGGTGCTCTGCTGGCGGGTACGCGCTACCGCGGCGATTTTGAGGAACGGCTCAAGGGTGTCGTGAAGGCGATTGAGGCCCGTCCGCGCGGTATTCTTTTTATAGATGAGATTCACACTGTGGTCGGAGCAGGTGCGACAAGTGGCGGTGCGATGGATGCATCCAATCTTCTCAAACCGAGCCTTGCCGACGCCACGCTGAGCTGCATCGGTTCCACAACGTTCAAGGAATTTCGCGCTCACATTGAAAAGGACCGTGCCCTGAGCCGGCGCTTTCAAAAGATTGAGGTTCGCGAGCCGAGTAAGGACGAAGCACTGCTTGTTCTTGAGGGAGTGAAGGGACGCTACGAAGAACATCATGGCGTGATCTATTCAAAGTCCGCGCTGCGCGGAGCTGTGGATTTGAGTGTGCAGCACATTCACGGTCGCTTTCTTCCCGACAAGGCACTGGATGTTATCGATGAGGCCGGCGCGAAGGTTTCGCTCCGTTCAGAGGGCTCGACGGGCAAGACGGTTCCGACCGTGCAGTTGCGCGACATCGAACGTGTTGTTGCCGCCATGGCGCAGATCCCCGAGCGTTCGGTGAGCGCTGATCAAAAAATGCAGCTGCAGAATCTTGAGAAAGATCTCAAAAATACAATTTACGGTCAGGATGCGGCAATCGAGACTATTGTCTCGGCTATTCATATGTCGCGTTCCGGATTGTCTCACCCGATGCGTCCGATTGGTTGTTACCTTTTTGCTGGTCCGACGGGTGTTGGAAAGACGGAGCTCACCAAGCAGCTCGCAAAGAGCCTCGGCGTGACTCTCCATAGGTTCGACATGAGTGAATATATGGAGCGTCACACGGTCTCGCGGCTGGTCGGTGCTCCTCCGGGTTATGTTGGTTACGATGAGGGCGGGCTGCTGACAGAAGCAGTAACCAAGACGCCTTATTGTGTGGTGCTGCTCGATGAAATCGAAAAGGCCCATCCTGAAGTGCACAACATCCTCTTGCAGGTGATGGACAGCGGACGGTTGACGGATGCCAGCGGCAGAACCGCTGATTTCCGTAATACGATTATCATCCTGACTTCCAACGCAGGCGCCCGTGAGCTGAGCGGACAAGGGCTTGGCTTCATGCCCGAGAGCATGGAAGCGCGCGCTTTGGATGCGGTCAAAAAGCACTTTTCGCCGGAGTTCTTCAACCGTCTCGATGCGGTGGTGAGTTTCCACAGGTTGGGCGAAGACATCATGCTGCGGATTGTGGAGAAATCTTTGTCCGCGTTGATCGAGACGCTGTCCTCCAAAAAGGTCACGCTGACAGTCACGGATCGTGCTAAGACTTGGCTCAAAGAAAAAGGCTTTGATCCTGCCTTGGGAGCGCGGCCGCTGGAGCGAGTGGTAGACCGCGAGGTTAAACAGCGCCTCGTGAAAGAATTGCTTTTTGGTCCACTTGCCAAAGGGGGGCACTGTGTTGTTGACGTAGAAGACAACCAGATCAGCCTGAAAGCCTCGGCTCAGGCCGAGGGGTCCGCAAGGAGTGACCGCCATGCAAGGAAGAACACCAAGAAGATCGTTCAAGACTGACGGACAGCCTGCTCAAACCGCCATTGAACGAAATAACCTCATCACTCCCGTGGGCTTCAAGAAATTGAAGGACGAGCTCGATTTCTTGTTGCGCAAAGAGCGTCCTCGTGTGGTTGATGAAGTGCGTCAGGCAGTGCTGCAGGGCGATCGCTCTGAAAATGCGGAATACCAGTACGGCAAGAAGCGGTTGCGCGAAATTGACCGGCGGGTCCGTTTCTTGAACAAACGTGTTGAACACGCACGCGTCATCGATCCCAAAGAGCAAAACCCCGACTGCGTTCGCTTCGGCGCGACCGTGACCATAGAAGATGAGAACGGCCAGCGGCGCGTGTATCAGATTGTCGGCGAAGACGAGATTGATTTGGCTGCAAAGAAAATTTCTTGGAAATCGCCGGTCGGGGCGGGCCTCTTAAAGGCCAAGAAGGGCGACGAACTGGAAATCGAAACACCGCGGGGACCCATGTTCTTCACGGTGATCGACTACCATTACGGCGACTGATGCACCGGCGGTTGCTCCGGTGGTTGAACCGGTGGATGCGCAGGCGGATGTTTGCGCGCACCAGCGCGCAGGTTCAACATCTCGACGATAACGCTGAAGGCCATCGCAAAATACAGGTAGCCTTTTGGAATGTGGTAGCTGAAACTTTCAGCCACAAGTAAAACACCGATCATCAGCAAAAAGCTTAGCGCGAGCATTTTAATTGACGGGTGCTTGTCCACGTAATCACCAATCGCGCCACCATAAATCATCATCAATGCCAGTGCGAGCAGGTTTGCGAAAACCATAACGACAATGCTTTGAGTCATGCCGATGGCGGTGATGATGGAGTCAATTGAAAAGACCAAATCGATGAGAATGATCTGCGAAATTGCGCTGGCAAACGTGAGGCTGAGTTTTGCAGACGGGCCCGTGTCGGTGGCCAGCTCAATTTTGTGATGGATTTCCTTGGTTGCTTTGTACAGCAGGAAAATACCACCGGAGAGCAGAATGAGGCTCTTGACTGAGATGTCTTTGCCCGCGACCTGAAAGAGTGGGTTGGTCAGCGAGGCAAGCCAAGAAACTCCGAAGAGGAGTCCGACGCGCATGACAGCTGCCAGACCGAGTCCCCACTGCCGCGCCTTTTTGCGTTGGTCATGCGGAAGACGACCGGCCAGAAGGCTGATGAAAATAATGTTGTCGATTCCGAGGACAATCTCCATCACCGTCAAGGTGAGAAGGCTCATGAGAATTTCGGACGAAAGTAACGCTTCCATTTCTGATCCTTGAAGGAATGTGATTAGCCGGTTGAAAGCAGAGTGACGCCGTCAGAATACTCTCTCGGGCGTTGGCACGTTTGCAAGAATCTGGTCGATTTTTGTCATCACATCAGAAGTCAACTTCGCCTTCAATGAGTCTGCTTTGAGGGTTTCCTGCAGCTGTTCGAGGCGTGAAGCACCAAGAATCACGGTGCTGACGTTGGAATTGGCGGCGCACCAGCTGATTCCCAATTGTGGGAGAGTCATTCCCAATTCCTGACTCAGCTTTTGCAGCTGACGGATTTTATTGTTCATGCTTTCGACGTTTTCGCTGAGATAAATATCCCGCAGCCACTCCATGCCAGCCTTGGCGAACCGGCTGTCGATCGGAACTCCATTCAGGTATTTTCCGGTGAGTATGCCGGATGCGAGGGGTGACCAAATGGTTGTACCCATGCCGTAGTTTTTAAACAGCCTGAGATACTCCTTCTCCATGCGCTCGCGGTGCAGCATATTGTACTGGGGTTGTTCCATCGTAGGACCGATAAGGCGGTTTTCTTTTGCCACAGCATGTGCCTGGGTGATGAGGTCAGCCGGCCATTCGCTGGTCCCCCAGTAAAGAATCTTGCCCTGAGAGATGAGGTCATTCATCGTTCGGACAGTTTCCTCGACGGGAGTGACTGGATCGGGACGATGACAAAAATAGAGATCAATATAGTCGGTCCGCAGGCGGCGCAGTGCGTTGTTGCAGGCGTCTACAACATGCTTGCGTGACAAACCTTTTTGCGTCGGCTTGCCGCCACCCCAAAAAACCTTGCTCGAGATGATATAGGAGTCGCGTTCCCAGCCGGCCGCCTTGATGATGTCGCCCATCACGACTTCAGACTCCCCGTTGGAGTAGACCTCGGCGTTGTCGAAGAAATTGATACCGGCATCATATGCGGCGAGCATGCATTGTTTTTGCGTCGCCGCCGAATTTGCGTCGAAGGTGATCCATGAACCATAGGAAAGAGAACTGACCATGAGGCCTGAATTGCCGAGGCGACGGTATTCCACGTTGGAGTCCTTTGTCTTGAGTCAATTTTGACGGGTGAGGGTTTGAACCATGGCATTCATAGTTTGAATGGCTTCTTCTTTCAACTCATTGACGCTTCGGCCTTGTGGCTGCATCGCATGTGAAATTGAGAAACGCAGGGGTCTGAAATTGAGCGTCAGACTTCCTTTTTTCCAGATGTCGTCTGTCTTATCCAGAACGAGGGCGACAAGTGGCACTCCACTCTGCGAGGATAAATGAAAAGCTCCATCTTTGAACTGCCCGAGCGGCACTGTCGGGTCGGTCTGCCGTGTCCCTTCGGGAAAGATGAGCAGTGAATCGCCGCGGCCGAGTCGCTCCTTCATTGAGTTCAGGCTGTTTTCACGGCTTGATTTTTCACCGCGGTCCACCGGCACGTCGCCGCAAAGCCTCATCCACCAACCAATGACAGGAGTTTTGAGAACCGATTTTTTTGACAGGAATACGAGTGGACGTCCGATGACCGAAACCAGCAGTGGATCGAGATTGCTTCGGTGATTGGAAATCAAAATAAACTGACTCGGCAGGCCCTCAGAGTGAGTGATCAATTTGTTGAGAGAGCCCGTGTTGAAAAAAAGACGCAGGCTCAGGGCGGACCACATCAGGCGAAACCTCTGGGCGAGTTGCTGACGCTGGGCCTTATCGCTAACCAGAGAGAGTCTGAGGAGAAGAAGCAGCTGCATTACAACGCCAGAGATCATGAAAAACATCCAAAAAATAAGCGTCTTCAGCGAACTCAGCATTACATGTCTCTCCGTCTAGACTTTGGTTGCAAGCATCTTACTTCCCAAGGGAAAAAACGAAAAGGGGAGTTGAGTGCAGGGTGGGGTGAGTTTCCTGAAAAGTCTTCATGCAGCTGTGTGAATGTTTCAAAAGCGAAAGAGCGACGGTTTTCACGAAGTAAAAATCCCGACTTGAGTTCGAGGCAACAAAAACTATTCTGAGCACTGCTGTTTCCCAGACACAATGTGAGGAGGCCAGAAATGAGTTGCCTGTCAGTTGTTGACTCCTTGCGATGGTTGATTATTCCGATATCCGCCGTGGTTTGTTCGCCCGCTCTTGCGGATGGTTTGAATTGCCGTCACGTCGGCGATAGTGCTTTGCCTTCGTTGGTTTGTTCGGATGAATCAAATTCCGACAGTGACAAAGTTGCTTGGGTTTCGTTGCGCACAATGCCTCGCTGGGGGATTCATGCCGGTCTCACGGTGATTGATCTCTGCATGGTGCCGCGCAGTTCCGGCGCGCAGTCAGATGACATTGTTTTGCAAAATGATGATGTGAAGCTGAAATCCTTTCAGTCCGGGTCGGGCAAATCCTGCGAGCGCCGTTACTGCACCGACGTGAGACGGGACTTCTCACTCCTCATCAATAGTGTGCCCATTCCCATTGGGTGGACTGCCGTCAGCTTCTGGCTCGGCTATCGGAACCATGACTTCTCGATTCGCTGTGATGCAATTGTAAAGGACTCACAATTTAGATGAGGTGATGTTTCATGCTCTCTCAAAAAGGTTCGGCGCTGCGTTTGATTTTCGCATGTTGCGGTCTGTTTGCGAATCACTTGGCATTGGCTTCTGATAAGTGCGAGGACCTGCTGATTCAGTTGGTTGATACAAACCAGTCCGATGCATCGAAGGATCATCAGCCGCCCAGACAGATTGCGGCGCTGATTCCTTGTGGTGATGTCCCATCTGCTCCGACGATCATACATTTCATCGAGCGAAGCGAGGACCGGGTCTGTGTGTCACAGAGAACATGCGGAAATATCAGCGCTTGGTCTGGATATTTCGGAGTGACCGTCGGATGGAGTGACCTGACACTGCTGGGACATTTTCATTCCCTTCGTGATTCCCTGCGAGTCAGTAGAGATTGGAATGGATTCCGGATGGTTGCGACTTTCGCTGTAGCGAGAGGACAAATTGAACGTGATTGTTCCGAATTGCCCGCGCCCACATGCGCAATTGTTTCGAAATAGGTGCGAAAAAAGACCTTGTCATGGAAATAACACGTCAAAAAAACCGTCAGGTGTCGGAAAAACTGATGGTGTCGAAAAATTGATTACGAGAATGATTGAGAAAAAAAATGCGGCACTTTTGTTTGTGTCAAAGGAATTATTAGGTCAAAAACCAGACAGAACTTAATTTTTTGGGCTGCGCTAATCTCGGAATTGTGAGGCAACGCTGATGAATGCGGTGTCTCTGAGACGGGGGTTTGCGTGTTCAACTGCTCCAAAAGGTTCAGCCGGTTTTTGCTGCTCGGCCTGATTGTGCCGGCTGCAAATGCTTTTGGCGGCGGAACTGCAGACGGTAAAAACCGTCAGTCGGAACAGTTTGTAGCAGGCAAGGACAGCTACCGTGCAGCATTTGAACTGGGCGCTGCGCGCCGCTTTGCAACACGCTATCTGAAAGAGACCCGCTCGCTTGAGATCAGGGTGAGTCCGGCGCGTGCGTCTGAATTCGACGTCAGCCGGTATTATGACACCCGCTTCATCCACCGCGTTGTCGTTGAAGAAAAGAACGGCGACGTGGTTCTTTCATTCCAGTTGAAAAACGCTCCTGTTGCTTGGCTTGTCACTCACCAGGAAGGTCCCTGGAGACTCGTAGTCGACATCTGGAGGACCGAGCCTGCAGAGCCGCGCACGCTCGATCAGGAATGGAAATGGCAGGACGATGCGTCCGGTAAGGCCCAGGACGTGTCAAAAAATACAAAAGAGTTCGGCGCGGAATCGCTCCCTGTGGTCGTCAAGCCGGTCGAGATCGATCTGCCTGCCGACGAGCCGGCTGCTGCCCGCTCGAACAACTCCAAACTGAATGACACATCGTTTTCTGAGTCGTCCGCAGATGCACGAAACGGACAATCGCAAAGAGTCCGACTGGAGTCGTCGACCACACTCTCTGCTGATGCTCTTGCGGCGCTTGAGCGGCAAGCCGGCGCTGACACTGGCCTGCCCAATGAATTTGACTCACTCGAAAAACTTGCAACGGCTCTGTACCGCTCCGGACAGACCCGGCAGGCAGTGACCCTTTTCCGTCGCCTGACCGCACTGAACGGACGGCGCTTTCAAGACAGTCCGCGTCTTTTGTGGATGGCTGGCGAGTCTGCATTTCTCGATGGAAAACCAGATCTGGCGAGTGATTACTTACAGACTCTTGTCGGTCGTTTCCCGTCGCACGAGATGGGCTCATTGGGTAAATTCCGACTGGCTGACCTTAAACTTGAAAAACAGGGCGGAACTGTCGCGCAAGATCTCAACGAGCGCTACAGCGAAGTTGCACTGACAGAAAACGCACCCTGGGCAGCCCGCATCGGAGCAGCGGTGCGTCTTCTGGAGCCAGTGATCAGTACGCGTCCCGAGGCTGCCCGAAATCATCAGGCGGCGCTGCAAAGCTGCCTCAACGGTCAGTATGTGAGCGAACAGTTCAGACAGAGCTGTGCCTTCATTCAGACAAAATTCGCAGTCAGCCAGCTTGATGCAGTCAGTGCTGACGCCGCTCTGCAAAGATTCCGCGGACGATATGCGCAGGACCCGCGCACCGCACTCTTGCAGGATGAGCTCGCCAACAGAGTTCGTTTCATTGTCGATGAGCTGACACGAAAAAAGGACTTTCAGGCGCTCGCGGAATTTGAACGCACTGCCAGGTCAGGACTCCTCGACTTCACGCTGCGCGAACCCGAATTGCTGATGGCCAGAGTGGAAGGCTGGCTGTCGGTGGGCGATGCAAAACGAGCGCTTGCCCTTCTGCAGATATTTACGAACTCAACGGCAGACGAAGCCAAGAGAAATGAAGCGCTGGCACTGACGGCGCAGCTGCAGAACAAACAGCAGCAGCGTGACAAGGCCGAGCAAGCGCTCAAGAAACTTTATGCAAGTGATGTGCGCAAGAACACAGGGCTGTCGGACAGGGCGACTGCAGCGGTCAAGGAATCGGCGCGCTCTCCATACCTGTCAAAGACTGCGCAGTCTCTGCTGATCGATGAGATGAAATTTGGACGTTACGTTGAGCGTGATGTCGGAATGTTGGTGATTCTTGCAAACGCAGCCCGTGGCCGAGAAGACGCCGACAAGGTGTTTGACGTGCTGATGACAACCTCACCGCGCAATGACGACGAGGCGCGTCGCATTGAAGGCGCGCTGATGGGCTATGCGGATGATCTGCGCAACAACGGACGTCTGGCGAAGGCGGGTGATGTCTATATGACGGTCGCCAACCTCGCCCAGTCGAGCAAAAAAGCGGAGGCCTCCTACAAAGCGGGGCTTGTCTATGCACGTGCCGGAATGGTCGAGAAGGCCAAGACTGCATGGCAGATGTCCGCTGCTGATGTCACTGACAAAAAATTCTCGTCGCTCGCAAACGAGAGACTGGAAAGAATTCGCTAACGCCAACAAATCGGGGGGAAGTCAGATGAGCGAAGCCAGACCATTGGGGTTGTTTGATATAGAGAATCCGAATTTCAACGGCGGAGCGGGGCTCGACAGCGGGCGCAATGCCGCCAATCTCGGAGCTGCCTTTGCGAACGTCGAAGGGCGCATCTCAGAAGAGGAGATGCTTCGTCATTTTCCAACCCGTGACGAGAAGATGTACAAAATTCTCGAAGTCGCCCGTACGGTTGCACCGACGAAAGTGCCCGTTCTGATTACTGGTGAAAGCGGAACTGGAAAAGAGACGCTCGCCAAGGCGATTCACATTGCCGGTGGCCGTGACCGCGGTCGTTTTGTTGTTGCCAGCTGTTCGAACATTCCGCAGAATTTCTTTGAAATGGAAATTTTTGCGGGCCACAGAGGCGGCAATGAGTACGGACTTCCTCGCACACCCGAGTCCGGCACACTGATGCTTGACGAAATCACCGAGCTCGACCCGCAACTTCAGCTCAAGCTGCTGAGAATTCTCAAAGAGCAGGATGTGAACAAGGGCGCAGTCCGCCGCGGCACAGCAGCTGATGCGCGAGTGATTGCCTGTACACATAAGAATATCAATGATGAAGTCAACGCACAGCGCTTCCGCAACGACCTCTATTTCAAGCTGCACGTCATCCAGCTTGATATCGAGCCGCTGCGCACCCGTACGGTCGACGTCGACTTCTATTCAGAGATCTTCCTGCGTGAATACAACATGCAGTTCTCTAAGAATGTTCAGCTGTCGCCGACAGCCAAGCAGGCCCTGAGAACCTACACATGGCCGGGCAACGTGCGCGAACTGCGCAACGTGATTCAGCGCTCGGTGCTGTTGGCAACCCGTGACTACATCAGCGTGGAAGAACTTCATCTGATGAAGGCTAACAGCCGCACTGAAGTTGCCATGAGCGACGCGCTTCCGCAGATCACTCTGCGTGAGCTCGAGCAACGCCTGATCCTGCAAACTTTGCGCCGTATGAACGGAAACCGGACGCACACTGCAAAAGCGTTGGGCATCTCTTTGCGTGCATTGCGCTACAAGCTCAACGAACTCGTCGAGTGCGGATACGAGGTTGAAGGTAAGAATGTATGAAAATTACCAGTAACCAGGTCTTCGCAAAAGCAGATGCCGTGCTTGAGGAGAGCTTGAATCAGCGCCTCATCAAGCAGAACGTCATCACGAGTAATATCTCGAATGCGCAGACCCCAGGTTACCGGGCAATGGGATACGAGTTCGAAGAGCAGCTTCGGGCTGCTGTTGGAAATGACGGCCAGATGCGAATTCAGGCCACAGATGGCCGTCACTTCAAACATCAGGGGCTCACAGTGAATGGTGATCTCCGCGGTGACTTGCACGTCAAGCCCACCGAAAGCATCGGCAACGACGGCAACACTGTCGATTTGGATGCGGAAATGTCCGATTTGGCCTGGAACCAGACTCTTTACAGGGCGACGGTTGAGCTACTCAACCGTCGTCTTGCCATGTTGCGATACGGAATCAACGGCGGGAGGTAATATTTATGAGCTTCCTTAACGGTATGAAAATCAGCTCCTCGGCGCTCGCAGCAGAGCGTGTGCGCATGAACGTGATTTCGTCCAACCTTGCCAATGCAAACACAACACGCACGGAAGACGGCAGCGGCCCTTACAAGCGCAAAGACGTTGTCTTTACGGCGCGCGATACCGGTGTGACATTCGACAACCTGATGCGGCAGGCGTTTGACCCCAACCTCAAGGAGGTCAAGGTTGACGGCATCATCGAAGATCAAAAAGCACCCAAAATGGTTTACAACCCAGGCCATCCAGATGCCGACCAGAACGGCATGGTTGCAATGCCGAATATCAGTGTGATGGAAGAGATGGTCAACATGATCACTTCCAACAGAGCTTTTGAAGCAAACACCACGGCATTGAATGCAACCAAGTCGATGGCCAACACCGCAATCAATATTGGTCGCGGATAAGGAGCTGACGGATGATACGCAGTGCTACCTCTAAGCCTATGGACTTGGGTTCCATTGAGTCGGACCTCCGCTCATTGGGCGGTAATTCCGCGGGTAAAAAGTCGTCGGGCGTCGGCGGTGCGGGAGAAACAGGAGAATTTCTCAACCTTCTCAAAGAGGGGCTCTCCGACGTCAACAAAAGCATGCGCGAAAGCGATAAGGCAAGCATGGATCTTGCAACGGGTAAGTCCAGCAACATTCACGAGACAATGTTGGCCATGTCGAAAGCCGAGCTCGGTTTCAACATGCTTGTTCAAATGAGAAACAAGGCCATCGAGGCCTATCAGGATGTCATGCGCATGCAGGTCTGAGTTTACTTTGCCTGGCGTGAATACCTATTTCTTAAATGTGCGTCTTTTTTGTGTGGGTTGAGGAACGATGTTTGAGCGTTTTAAGACATTCTTCGATCAATTCCGTTCGCAGTCGGCCGTATTCTACAAGGGACTGACGACCGGACGCAAAATTGCGTTGATGGTCGGTGTCGCATCGGTCGTTTCCATCTTGCTTGCGGTCGCATTTTACCGTCCTGATTCGAACTATGAGATTGCTTATTCCAATCTCTCACATGAAGACCGCACGTCGATTCTCGCCCTCTTCAAGAAGCAGAATGTTCAGGACTTCAAAATTGAAGGCGAAACGCTGCTGTTTCCAGATACCAAGTTGAACGAATACAAAATGATCCTCGCCCAAGAGGGATTACCCAGCAATGGCGTTTCCACCGGGTGGGAAAAGTTCGACGACCGTTCTTTCGGCATGACCGATTTTGATCAGCGTATCAGCAAGCTACGCGCGGTTCAGGGTGAATTATCCCGCAGCATCAACAAACTCGATCCCGTCGAGTCGAGCAGAGTTCACATCGTGATGCCGGACCCCGCGATATTCACGCAGGATCGCAAGCCCACGACCGCCAGCATCATGCTCAGAATGAAGCCCGGAAAACAGCTCAGTCCAAAACAAGTGCAAGGTATCCTGCACCTGGTTGCCCGAGCAGTTGAGGGGCTGGAGCCGCAAAATATCGCCATCGTCGATGAACTTGGCAACATGCTGACCAAACCCGAGGAAGAGGACGGCGGACTCGATCGGGTGACCAGTGCCCAGCGCGAGTATCAGAAGCGCGTTGAGCGCGAACTTGAAACGAGCATCCGCGAGATATTGGGTCGGGTTGTGGGTCACAACAAAGTTGTCGCCAAGGTTCAGGCCGAAGTTGATTTCAAGAAGATTGAGACCACCGTTCAGGATGTTGACCCCGAACGTACTGTTGTTCTTGGTTCGCAAAAGAATGAGCAATCTTCTCAGGGACAGGGTCTCAACCCGACTGGAGTACCGGGTGCCAAAAGCAATCTTCCCGGTGAAAAAGAGGACACGACCGGCGGCGGGAGTTCGAGCAGTAACAAGCAGACGATGGAAACTCTCAATTTCGACGTGAAGCGCACGGTCAGCAAAATCATAGAACCCGTTGGAACGCTCAAGAAGATTTCAACTGCAGTTCTCGTGGACGGAAAATTGGTGGATGGAAAATACGTCGCGAGGACGAACGAAGAAGTTGCCATGATCACCAAGCTCGTCAAAAATGCGATTGGTTTTCAGGAGGGGCGTGACACCATCACGGTCGAAAACGCTCCGTTCGAGATGGACGAAATGGCTGTGGCAGAGGCGGCGTCGCTCACGGCACGCAAGACTTCACTCATTCAAACGGGGATCATTGCATCGGTTTCAGTGCTGGCGATGATATTCCTCTATTTCGCATTGCTGAGACCATACTTCCGATGGTTGACCTTCGATCCGGACAAGCGTTCGGACGAGCAGTTGGCGATTGCCGACTACGAACTGGAGCGCTCCGGATCCGCGGCTAAACGCGTTCAGGTGCAGGAGGAAGTTCCGTTCGAGAAGTTGTCGCACAAAGAGCAGATTCTTTATCTGGCGCGACACGATCCCAAGAAGACGACAGAGGCTCTGCGTCAGTTGTTGTCTCCGCAGCAGCATTGATAATTCCTGTTGACACATCGTGCCATGCCGCAATGGTATGGTTTGTGTCACGTCGGGGCCTTGGCACGGTGCGGTGTTTTGGAACTACGGCAAGCCCATTCAGGCATTCATTGGTGTCATTTGCGACGCTCTCTTGTGCTGAATAATGTGTTTTTTTAAAGTGACAAAAGTGTCAACATCCCACTTCCATTTGAGTGGAGAGCGATTTTTGCAGTGATATTTGTAAAAATCTTTTCGGATGATGCGGTATTGTGCTTAAGTTGTATCTGGAGCGAATACAAAGAGCCTTGTCCAAATCAACCCTCTCTTAAAGTGCGTTGCTGGATCTACTCGGCCTCCCCTTGCAGTGCACTAGCCCACTCCCGATTATTGCTCGGCGCGAAGACAAATTTGCAAACTCCGAGCGCTCATAGGAACACTGCGAGAACGTTCCAAGTGGAGTAGACCCATCAACACCGACCGTCCCAAGATAAGAAAGTGACTATTTCAAAATCAAACAATGCAGAGGCAAAGAGAAGCGCGTATGACTTGTGAAATTCAATTGTGATTCTGGCCTCTTGATTTCGACGAAAAAAAGTGAAGTGAATTCGTTTTTAGGTAAATTTTCAGTTTCCTGTGACCCGTCCTGGCTCCTCGATTGGCCAATTGTGGAAGCAAGAATAAGTTGGTTGTGCTCAATAATGTTGGTCCATGGGTCGGAATCATCCTCTTCGCGACTTCGCCAGAGTGCTCGGCTAGGTCAAAATATTTTTTGAAAGCAGATGTGTTGATCTCAATTCGTGTTCCGAGTGCCTTTCGGGATATTCGAAACACTCTAGATTGAGGATCAGCCCAATGACTCTCGGTGAATAGCCGCCTGGCCGGGCAAGTTTTATTGACCAGAGAACTCGCGGACCTGCTTGGCAACGATCCTTCCGTTGGCCAGAATCTTAAATTCCATGTCGAGTGATTTCGGTTTGCGTTGGTTATAGACCACACGCGCGCAGTCATTACCGGAATATGCGGGTTTTATGCTGCAATAGAGTGTTTCAATCGTCTGCGCAAAGGTTACAAGATCATTCATCTGTGCCTTGCTCAGAACGGGATTGTTCAACGCAGGCTGGCTTGCAATTGGTTTTGCGTACCGGATTAAAGTGTAGACAGGTTCCAAAGCGTCGTTGTAAAAATTTGCGAAAGAACTTTCGGCAAGCGTCCCCGTTGTAGGGTTTGTCACAAGCGTGTTTCCTTTTTGCACAGAAAGGGTGTAGCCGAAAAGTCCTCCGGCATTGATAATCCTGGTAATCAAGACGGCATTGGCAGCGATCTCTGATTCAATATCGTATTTGGGCACGATCGCGAGTCCCATGGCAGCTGTGGTCTGGTCGATATTGGCGAACGTACGTTCCTCGATGGCACGCTTGTTCCACAAACTCGCATAGACGCCCCGAATTGCACAAGCCAAAGATTTTGGCTTCATCTCGCCTTTCGCTTCGCCGTCGCTGTCTGTACTGACTTCAAATTTGCAGGACTGCGAGCTATCGTCCGTATTGGAAAGATTTGCTGAAAAACTGTCATGCAGTCCGGCACCGTCAAACCCCTCAATGTCTTCCGCGTTTGCGCTCGAGCGAATTTTGAACCTTTGAATATTCGGGGATGCCTTTGCGAGAGCATCGCGGATTTGAGACAACATCCCGTCGGGCAACTGCCCCTTGTAAAACGATTCCCGAACGGCTCTTGAGCGTTCCGCAAGTTGAATGGGAGAGAGCCGGCCTTTCATCACGTCGTCGATCATCAGATTCAATTCCTGTTTCAGACTCGGATTTTTGTCGAGAAATTTCTGATAAATAGACATCGGTATACCAACACCTGACGGAACAATTTTGTATCCGAAAAAGTCATTGATAGAACCAGTCATTTGCTGGTGCCTGAATATTTTCTCTGTATGGCGATAATTGCGCACAGAAACAGAGGTTGCGGCTGAGAGAAAACCTAGATTGGCTGCCTTTGATCCGTATCTGGCACTCATTGAATCCGCGAGCTGCGCAGCCCCTGCAGCCAAGCAGAGTTGTGGTGCACCGGCGCACATTTCCGAGTAGGCACGGATGACCGTGTCGCTTCCGACCGCAAGACGCTGTCTCGGCTTTGCGGCCATTCGTTCTGCGAGTTTCTGAAGGGCAACGGCCTCGGTCACTTTTTCGATTGAAAAACCGCCCGAGGTGACAGTGAGGCGAATGAATTCCCCATCGTGGCCTTTGAGCATGGGATGCTC
Source organism: Pseudomonadota bacterium (assembly GCA_041171905.1). GTDB lineage: Bacteria > Bdellovibrionota_B > Oligoflexia > Silvanigrellales > Silvanigrellaceae > RFOM01. The sequence goes on along the minus strand of JBEDKY010000466.1, from coordinate 2,782 downwards.
CGCCGATGCGCTCCGGAGAATCATGTTTGGAGTGCCTCGCTCCTTGGACTTGAGATTCACATGCGCACCGTTGTCCTGAAACGCCTTGGTGATGACACCCGAGACAACGCTCAGATCCAGAGGAAGTTCAGAGAATACTGGGATGTCGATGGGTTCAAGTGTGTCGGGATCTTTTGGAAACATTCGCAGGCGGCCAAACGCCTCCCCGTGATTCATTGCCAGGTAGTCGAGGTTGCCGATGACGTCATCCAATGTCAGTACATCAAAACCTTCGGAACGCAGCTCGTTCAGTGCAGGGCGGTAGTCCTGCGCAGCACCCGTGGCCACCATGCGCAGCGGATAATGCTCGAAAGCGACGGCCTTGCGGACTGTGCGCATGACAGTCAGGATGTCGCGGCTGTTCAGATGATCTTCCGGAAAAAACGATACTCCAAAAAATGACCGCTGAGGCATTTGATACATTTGCAGAGTTCCGGCTAAGAACTTTTTGTCAGCGTTCGAATATGTGACGTTGTTGAAATCTTTCTCGCTTCCGGAAAATCCGAATGCCTTGCGTGCAAATGCATAGTGCATTCTGACGTATGGCGGCTGTTCACCATTTTCCAGAAAACGGCTGTTGATGAACTGGAGTTTTGTCGCTCCACCAGTTGACCGGTCGATTAGAAATTTTACTGCATTACCTTTGATGATGCCGTTGGAAGGAAAAGAAATACTTTCGAAGGCGCGGCGGTCAGCGAGTCTTTCAACCGCAAATGCGAATTTTTGCGCACATGTATCCGGAAAAGACTCATTCAGATATGTGGCTTGAACCTGTCGAGTGGAACCGTCAGGGATTTTGATTGAGGCCGTGTTGCCGGAAAGATTCTCGACGCAGACATCCTCGCAGTTCGAGAGCGGGCCGCCCGACAGCGTTGGCACGCTTTCGGATCCAGCATTGAAAGCAAATCGCGATTTCTCCGCAGAACAGAAACCAAGGTCGCCAGCGGAAGTTGTTTGGACTCTGGTGTTTGAACTGAAGAGCTTGCAACCAGAAAGAAGAAAAGTCGCAAGAAACAGTCGTGAAAAAGAAGTAATCACTTTTTGACCCTTTCAAGAAAAGGAAACATTTGAAGGTGGAGAATGAAAGCACTGCTTTTGAAATGACTGCAGGCGCAAAAAATTCATCTAAAAATCCTTCTTCCACTGCAGTGCAAGGCTCTGTCCTGTAGCAGACAATCTCAACGTACTGTGTGACGGCTTTTGACTTCCGCCATTCCCCCAAAAAAGCTTAAATGCGGATGCGCCTGCAAGAATGCCGCTATTTGCAGACAGGAAGAAATACAGTGATCTGGCCGTTGACTCGCTCTTGGCCTCTTTAAATGCAGCTTGAAGGTAGATCAGGCTGAGGCCAGTCCAGAGGAAAAGGTCAGCGGATACATTTGCACGCTCGTTTTTGCTTTTGGACTGCAGGATGATCTGTTGCAGTTCTTGTCTTGAAATTTGTCTCTTGTATTTAAAAAACTCGTCTGTTGTTAGAATGCTGCTTGCACCGAGATAGTCACGCAGGCTTTGCGACATGAGGATAACGCCGCCCGACTGCATCAAGGCATAAATGGAAGAGGTGACAAACTCACGGCTGTCGTAGTTTGAGCCGTAAACGCCAATTGACAGAACGGCCAAACCCGATATTCCGGTTTCCCAAAAACGATTAGAAGAAAGGCGAGTCCGTTCTTCCTCGAGAATCTTTGTCCAGCTGTCGTCAGGGGTCACTTCTCCATGGGCTGCGAGTGGCAGCCATGAACAAGGTAAAACGGCCAAGAGAATGGCTGTGCCCAGAGACCTATTCATAATGCGGCACCAAGTGAGATGTAGAGGTTTTTGTTCCATTCTGCGCGGAACATTGCGGGCTGCTTTTCAAAAGCATAGTGCAGACTCATGTGGTACACGTCTCGCTGCATGGATAACCCCCATGCTGTGCGGGTTGGGCCGAGAGCGCCTGTGACATTCAGTTCACCAATGCGATAACCAGCGGCAATAGAGCTAGTTTCCCATCGAAAACTTCGATAAAAGTCATCCCAGAACAGTCCGAAAGAACCCCAAACTGTGCCCAGCGAAGGTGACCACTGCCAAGATGAATGGAAATCTGTTGTGCGACTGTCGATCTTAGAGATATCAAGGGATCGTTCCGAGGTTCCATTTTTTGTCGAACTGAAGCAATTCCTGCAGGTGGCTCCGACATTCGGAAACCATGGAGTCTTTGGCAGCCATGAGAGTCCGAGATCTGCGACGAGCCGCTTGCTCCTGTTGGTCGCCACAAAATCACGGTTTTTCGCAGTTATTGCGCTGATTGTATCGATGTTTACGTTCGTCGCCTGGATATCCTCGAATGACACTTTTATTCCGGTTGACAGTGTGTTCGTTTGCCGTTCAAAGAAATCATCTGACTGCAGGCCGGTTGTGAGTGAAAATGCCTGCTTCTTGAGGCCTGTCACCTGAATGAAAGGCAGACTTGGGTTTGTAATGCGATACGCCCCTGTCAGAGAAAACGGAATGTACTCGAGCGCAAACCACGGCGATACCGTTGCGAGGCGTGCGAAACCGGAATAGGTCGAGAAGTTGTATTCCGAGAAAAGCCGCGCGATGTCGGCCCCAGTCAGGGGTTCCGTTGCCAATTTCCAGAGTGCGCGGAAAGTTGATTCTTGAGCAAGTGTCGTCAGTTCGACGATTCCCGCGCTTTTTGAGATCGAGCGCAGCAGGGAAGGATTGCATCGGTATGCTTCACGCGAAAGAGTCGACGAGCCGC
>JBEDKY010000465.1:0-8015 GCA_041171905.1 Pseudomonadota bacterium | reverse complement strand
AAGCGACACTGGCGCCGAGTTGCAACTCACTGAGCGGAAGTTTGGTTTCAATTGTAAATACCGCTGAATCGGTGCGCCGCTCCCATGAGCTCACCGTCCCGACATCCCGAACCAACCCAGTAAACATCCGCGCCTCCTTCATACCTAAAGGATAGAGCTGCGTGTTTACTGAAGCGCACCGGAGTTCTCAAGGTCTCCCTGCAACTTATTAAAGCGCGAATTTTGCGCAAGTCGCTGGAGCTCTCTGACAAAGTCTTCTGGGTCGGAAAAAGCGCGATAAACTGAAGCGAATCGAACATAGGCCACCGGGTCCAAATGACGCAACACATCGAGGACCAATTCACCAATTGCCTGCGACGTGATCTCGCGGTCGTCGCGCTGACTGGCTGTCAGTTCGACGTAGTCCGCAATTCCCTCGAGCTCTTTGGCACTCACGGCGCGCTTTTGGCAAGCGACACTCATGCTGCGCAAAAGCTTTTGCCTGTCGAAAGGTTCACGCGATCCGTCACGCTTGACCACATAAACAGGCAACTCTTCGGAGCGTTCAAAAGTAGTGAAACGGTGGCTGCAGTTCTGACATTCGCGCCGACGGCGAATCGTCAGGCCATCTTTGCTCTCACGACTCTCGAGGACTTTCGTATCTTCACTTTTGCACTGTCTGCACTTCATCTTTGAACCCCCTGAACCTCACAGAGTTCAGACTAGAGTTTGGGGACCGAATATCCGGCCTGCGCAAAAACCCCGTCGTACAGTGGGTATCTATGACACAACTTATGCACAATTGTCATGGCTTGCGGCATTTTGTCTTCCGAAGGCTCGAGCGCCAGAGCGATTGCTTGCCCTAACTCTGCCATATCCTGAGGCTTTAGCCCGCGGGTGGTGATGGCAGGCGTGCCGATACGAATTCCGCTTGTCACCATCGGCTTGCGGGTTTCACCCGGCACCGTGTTCTTATTCACAGTCAGACCAATACGGCCCAATCGTTCTTCTGCATCTTTCCCACTCAAAGGCGACTGACGCAGGTCGATGAGCATCAGATGGTTGTCCGTGCCGCCGGAAACAAGACTCAATCCACGCGAGACGAGACTTTCCGCAAGAGCCTTGGCATTGGCAACAATCATCTCGGAGTACGTCTTGAAGGACGGGTGAAGTGCTTCACCGAACGCAACAGCCTTTGCGCCGATCACATGCATCAACGGACCGCCCTGTACCCCTGGAAATACAGCTTTGTCGATGGCTTTAGCGTATTCCGCCTTGCAGAGGATGAGACCGCCGCGCGGACCACGCAGTGTTTTGTGGGTTGTGGTGGTTACGAAATCAGCAAATGGTACGGGGCTAGGATGGACTCCCGCGGCCACGAGGCCCGCAATATGCGCCATGTCGACCAACAACAGCGCGCCGACTTCATTGGCGATCTCACGGAACGCAGCAAAATCGATGACACGCGGGTATGCACTCGCACCGGCAATAATCAGTTTGGGCTGTGAACTCTTGGCTTGCCTACGCACTTCATCGTAGTCGAGGCGGCCGTCCGATTCTCGAACCCCGTAGAATTCAGCTTTGTAGACAAGACCAGACATGTTGACCGGCGAACCATGCGTGAGATGTCCGCCATGCGATAGGTTCATTCCGAGAATCGCATCACCAGGCTTCAAACAGGACAAAAAAACAGCCTGATTGGCCTGCGCTCCGCTGTGCGGTTGCACGTTTGCATGTTCCGCGCCGTAAAGCTTTTTAGCTCTGTCGATGGCGAGTGATTCAACTTCGTCAACACACTCGCATCCACCATAGTAGCGCCGGCCCGGATAACCTTCGGCGTATTTGTTGCTCAACACACTGCTCAAAGCTGCAAGCACGGCCGGCGATGCAACATTTTCAGAAGCAATGAGTTCAAGACCATCTGCCAATCGTTTGGATTCGGAAGCAAGAATGGCCGCTACGGCCGGGTCGCTCTCTGCAAGTACGGCTCTGTTCGATGCAAGAAACTGATTCATGGAGCACTCCGCTCAGACATCAACGGTGGTGGTCGCTGTTTGTCGTAAACGACGACAAGCGCTTTTCAATGGTCGAAATCTTGTTCAGGCGGGCACGATGCCGCCCCTCTTCGAACTCGGTGGTCAGCCAGATTTTGACAAAATCAACAGCGCGCTGGTGGTTGATTGTCCGTGCACCCAGACACAACACATTTGCGTCGTTGTGCGCTCGGCTCATGCGGGCAGTGAATTCATCGAAAACCTGCGCAGCACGAACGGCTGGAAATTTGTTTACGGAAATGCACATGCCGATGCCTGTGCCGCAAATCAAAATTCCACGGTCAACGCGTCCGCTTGCAACTTCGGAGCCGACGATATCGGCGTAATCGGGATAGTCCACAGAACCAACGGAATCAGCAGCGACTCCGTAATCGAGAATCTCATGACTCGTGAGATTCAAAAATTCGATAATATAAGACTTCAATTCTTTTCCGGCATGGTCAGAAGCTACGGCAATCTTCATTGATACATTCGTCCCTGAACTGTTTGCGTCTGAAAGCGAAAAGGCACCCGAAGGTGCCTTTGGTTCCGATTAGAGCTTGCTACCGATGAATTTGACGGCATCACCAACCGTCTTGAGCCGCTCGGACTCTTCGTCAGAGATGCTCGTTCCGAACTCTTCTTCGATTTCCATAAGGAGTTCCACGATGTCCAGAGAGTCCGCTCCGAGGTCTTCCTGGAAACGCGACGCTGCAGAGACGTTCTTTTCTTCGATATTCAGCTTTTCCGCCACAATCTTGATGACTTTCGCCTCAACAGTTTTGCTGTCCATTGAGAAATCTCCTTTCCGTTTGGTAGTACGACCCGCAGTCAATACCAAAGGAGCGTCTCAAAATCAACGCACCCTAGTGATTTGATTTATTTCGTTTATACTACTTGAGAACGGTCTGCGTAGAGGCAAAGGGGACACCTATGCGCGTGGTACTAGCGCTCGACAAATTCAAAGGCACCTTAACATCCCAACAAGCCAATGAGTGTCTTGCCGACGGTATCCGTCAGCGCAATCCAAAAATTGAAGTCGCTCTCCGACCGATGGCTGACGGGGGAGATGGAACGGCTGCAATTCTCGCCGGATACATGGGCCTCGAGGCTATGCGGGTTGAACTGCCGGATCTCTACGGCAAACTCACCGAGGCTCACGTCTATTGGCACAATGCGCGCCGCGTTGCAGTTATTGAAACAGCTGAATTGCTTGGGACAGCGCGGGCAGTGGCACACCGCAGTGACACCTTGAAGGCGACAACCACGGGTCTAGGGCAGTTAATTAAAAAGGCATTTGACCTACGACCCGCCGAAATCTGGATTGCAGTCGGCGGAACAATGACTGTCGACGCTGGATGGGGAATCGCGCAGGTTTTTGGTCTGCGCGCTCAGGACAATGACGGGAACGACCTGCAACCCTCTCTGGCAAACGCCGGAAAAATCAGCGTCATCACGCGCAATCCGCTCCCTGAATTTATGATGAAAACAAAAATAGTGGCGTTGTGCGATGTGCATGCACCCGTTGTGGGCAGCGGAGTGACGTTGGCTAACTTTCTTCCTCAAAAGGGCCTCGCGGCAGACCAGATTCCGAGTGTTGAAACAGCAATCAGGCAGTTCTGGGGACACCTGCAGAAGGCCAACCCGTTTGTTCCCAATCTAGAAAGTCCTTTCACTGGAGCAGGTGGCGCACTCTGCCTTGGGCTGGCAGCGACGTTCCCAAACTTCTCGATGGAACTGGGTGCCACGCGCATCGCCCGTGTTTCGGCGCTCGCACAATGCTTTCAGGGCGCCGATCTGGCGGTCTGCGGAGAAGGCTGTCTTGATGCGCAGACACTTTCCGGAAAAGCGCCGCAGGTGGTCGCACAGATAGCCAAAGAACACGGTGTCCGCGTGGCAGGAGTCTTTGGCCGAATTGCAGGTGAACAGAATTCATTGCTCAAAGAATTGGGTGTGAGTGATTCGTTTGTCATCACAGGCAACCAATTGATGCACGCGAGCACTGAACTCACCAAGCTGAGCAAACAGCGTTTTCATGAAATCGGGATCGAGATTGCCCATCTCGTCGAGGCGTCGGCCAAAAAATTAACAAAAAAATAATGAATCAATTGCCAGCGGCACGCAGCGCAAACAGGAACCTGCTGCGCTGCGTGTAATCTTTGACCGAGAACCACTGATCGCGCGGAAACTCCCAGACCGGCCGCTGGCAGGCCAGTGAGACCATCGGCTGCGAAAAGGCAAATCCACACGGAGCCTTCATTTCTTCGGCAAGGATTTCGGGATGCGAAAGCCCAAGCTCAAAACCTGCCACTCCTACCTTCGAGAGCAGCCCCGACGCGCCGAGAACCTGCAACAGTCTGCGCGGAAATTGCCAGCCATGTTCTCCGCCAATCAGGGCTATTTTCGGCTCAAATTCCTTCACCGAAGGATCACATTCACTCCATTCGGATTCTGAAACATAAGGTGGATTGCTGACGATGATGTCAAATTGAGAAAACTCTTCACGACGGTATGTTGCCTCATCAAGAGCGTCGGCGTTGATCCAGCGTACGTTGTTCACCCCATTGCGCTCGCTGTTGAGACGGGCAACTTCAAGTGCCTCGGGAGAAATATCAAGTGCATAAACCTCGGCCTGCGGAAATGACTTCGCGAGGGCAATAGCAAGACATCCTGACCCGGTGCAGATATCCAATATTTTGCGCGGCTGACGGCTTTCATGCCTGCAAACCGCAAGCACGAGATCGAGCAACGTTTCAGTTTCAGGGCGCGGAACGAGAACCCGCGCATCAACGTAAAGGTCCAAGTCGTGCCATGATTTCTGCTTCAGAAGATAAGCGACAGGCTCGCCACTCAGCCGTCGTCTCACGAGTTCACGCAGTGATGTGCGCTCGCTCTCGAGCAGCGGACGATCGAGTTGTGTGTAAATTTCAACTTTGGACAGTGACAAGACAGACCCGATAAGCAACTGGGCATCGAGCAGCGGTGTTGGCAGCTGAAGGCCGGAGAATTTTTGCGACGTCCAGTTGAGAACATCACGGACAGTCCAAATTTCACTTTGGCGAGTCATCATCACCCCAATTCGCGCTCAGCCTGTTCTTTCAGCAATTGTTCCTGATCGAAGGCTGCGAGTCGGGAGAGCATATCACTGATATCACCCTCCATGAAATCTCCGATGGCGTGAGTTGTATGATTGATGCGATGATCGGTCACACGGCTCTGCGGGAAGTTGTAGGTGCGTATCCGCTCTGAGCGGTCGCCGCGTCCAACCTGCAACTTGCGCTCTGCAGCAAAGGCCTTCTCCTGCTCGATTTGAGCCTGCTCGAGCAACTTCGCCTGCAGAATCTTCATTGCCTTTGCGCGGTTTTTAAGTTGTGAACGCTCGTCCTGACAAGCAACGACGACTCCGGTCGGCAGATGCGTGATACGCACGGCGGAGTCTGTCCGGTTTACATGCTGACCGCCGGCACCGCTGGCGCGGTAGGTGTCGATCCGCAATTCAGACTCATTGATGCTGACCTCAACATCCTCGGCCTCAGGCAGCACCGCAACAGTAACCGTTGAAGTGTGCACGCGCCCCTGACTTTCTGTCGCTGGAACTCGTTGAACGCGATGAACGCCGCTCTCGTATTTCAATGTCCGGTAAACATTTTCACCCGAAATAAGTGCGATCACTTCTTTGACGCCGCCCAACTCGTTTTCGTTGAGCGACATCAGCTCGACCCGAAGTCGATTGCGTTCACAGTAACGCGTGTACATACGGAACAATTCGGCGGCGAAAAGTCCGGCTTCGTCACCCCCGGCTCCGGCGCGGATTTCCAAAAACACATTGCGACTGTCGTTGGCATCCTTGGGCAGCAGAAGAATTCTGAGCTCGTGTTCTTTGTCGCTGAGTTGAACCCGCAACTGAATCAGCTCTTCGCCGGCGATTTCGGCAAATTCATCACCGCCTTCGGCGATGAGATGCTGCGTGTCATCGATCTGCTTCTGGATAGATTTGTATTCCCGGAAGGAAGAGATCGTGTCCGTCAGCTCCGAATGCTCTTTGCTCAGCTTGCGAAATTCAGAGGCATTGCCCGATACAGAAGGCTGCTGGAGAAGGTTTTCAATTTCGAGGAACCGCCGCTCGAGGCGTGCGAGTTGGTCCACCAGCGCCATGTTTACACCGTCCGAAGTTGGACTGAACGAAATAAAGCCCACACGCTGGTGGGCTTTATTCAATTTTCAGATGGTTTCACTTAGCAGCGGGTGCAGCAGCGGCCTTGCCGTACTTACGATTGAAACGCTCGATACGTCCGGCAGTGTCCACGACCTTGTGCTTGCCGGTGTAGAACGGGTGGCAGTTGGAGCAGATATCGACTTTGAGCTGGCTCTTGATGCTGCGAGTCTGGAAAACGTTTCCACAAGCGCAAGATACTTCACATGGGCCATACTTCGGGTGAATGGAATCTTTCATGACGGAACCTCTTTTTTAGCCAGTGGCGTGTACACCGGCAGGCAAACGTGTTGTTCAGGGCAGGCCAGAGTCGTAATAGGAGCTCGAGATGCCCTAGAGCCGAGCGGAGGTAGCACAGAGGCCCGAGGGGGTCAACAGGCTAATGAAAGGCTCGCAAGTATTTAAGTGACTATTTTACACTTGAGTACTTTTAATGTATCGAAAGTCTGAGTTTAAAGCTATCCGAGGACCGTGGAACATTCCGCCAAAAGGGGACCCCGCAAATGACGCTCGTTTACTTTTTCGGCCAAGGCAAGGCAGACGGTAACGCCCAGATGAAAGCTGAGTTGGGTGGAAAAGGGGCAAATCTGGCTGAGATGACAGCCCTCGGACTCCCCGTTCCGGCAGGTTTTACGATTTCGACGTCGGTCTGCATGGACTTTCTCTCGCAAGGGGAAAAGTTTCCGACATCACTTGAAAAAGAAGTAGAGAGCGCACTCGAAAAAACCGAGATCGCCATGGGCGCCAAATTCGGGAGCCAAAACGATCCGCTGCTGGTCAGCGTTCGCTCAGGAGCCCGCGTCTCAATGCCAGGAATGATGGACACCATTCTGAACCTCGGACTCAACGACACCGTGGTTGAGGCTCTGGCGCGCAAATCGGGCAATGCTCGCTTTGCCTACGACAGCTACCGCCGATTCATTCAAATGTTTGCCAACGTCGTAAAGGGGCTCGATTCCCACATCCTCGAAGATGCTCTGGAAAACCTCAAGCAGCACCGTGGCGTCGTGGATGATACGGAACTCAACGCGCAAGACCTCATGCACCTCGTCGAAGACTTCAAAAGTATCTATCTGCGTGAACTGGGCGAAGCATTTCCACAGGACCCGAAAAAACAACTCTGGGCCGCAATCGGTGCCGTATTCCGCAGCTGGAACTGCAACCGTGCCAAGAAATATCGCGAGATCCATAATATCGCGAATGACTGGGGCACTGCCGTCAACGTCTGCGCGATGGTGTTTGGAAACATGGGCGAAACGAGTGCGACGGGTGTGTGCTTCACGCGCGACCCATCCACCGGCGAAAACGTCTTTTATGGCGAATATCTAATCAACGCACAGGGCGAGGACGTTGTGGCGGGCATACGCACGCCAAAACCGCTCTCATCGCTGCAAAAAGAAATGCCCTCAGTGTATGAACAGCTTAATGGCGTCCGACGAATTCTTGAGCGCCACTACCGCGATGTTCAGGACATCGAATTCACTGTTCAGGAAGACAAGCTTTGGTTGTTGCAGACGCGCAATGCAAAACGGACGACACAGGCGGCGCTGAAGATTGCCGTCGATATGGTCGGTGAGGGTCTGCTCAGCCAGAAGGAAGCCATTCTGAGAGTCAAACCAAACGAACTTGAAAAGCTGCTGCATCCGACACTCGACCCGCGCGCTCACCGCCAAGTGATTGCCAAAGGGTTGCCGGCTTCACCCGGAGCCTGCTCCGGCCGCGTGGTTTTTGATTCAAAAGACGCAGAGGCATGGGCTGCACGTGGCGAACCGGTGATTCTCGTTCGCGAT
>JBEDKY010000464.1:0-18233 GCA_041171905.1 Pseudomonadota bacterium | reverse complement strand
GACGTCAACCCGGACGTCGATTTCGTCGTTTTCAGGCCGACCGATGAGGTCATGGAGGCGATGGCAGGCAATCCGATGCGCTATCGCATCCGCACGGAGCTGGCTGAAATCGGTTATCGCGGGACGGTGCAGCAAATTTTGGCGCAGTATGGTTCTCTGGCGCATAAACTTGGCAAGCATGGCATCACGTTGAAATCAAAGGCTGAAATTGAATTGCTGCTGAGTCGCACGATTGCCTGATATGCTTCTAACCCGCAGAATCTGCTAGGAATAAATTTCACTCCGTCAAATTATTAAACAGACGATTAAATTCGTTTCTCAATCCTCCGATGACTCCGGTGAGAATACAGTTGGCACCTTACCAGCACACATGAGGTTGAGAATCATGGCACGAAGAAAAGATGAACAATCCAGTTCACAATTCGACACCGGTTTTGGTGCCGGAGGAACCTTCGGCGGAACTTCAGGCGGCGGCTCTCCCAAGTCGCAGGCGCAGATGGGTGGAGAGTTCTCATCCGGGTTCGGTGGCGGTACGAATGCTGTCAGCCAGATTTTCAATGGCGGCGGTGGCGGACAGGACGACAAGCGGCGCAAAATGACCTACATGGTCATCATGGGTGCGGTCGGCTTCATCATCGTGGGTGCCGGATACTTCCTCCTTTTTGATGATTCGCTGAGTACATCAGAAAACACTCCCGAAGTTGCAGTTGCAACGCCGGCGGCGAAACCAACCACTGACGCCGCTGCCAAACCAGCGACAGGTGCTGCTGCCGGCGACGCCGTCACTGAAGCAACTGAGGATGAGGCCACTGAAGAAGACGAAGAAACAGACGAGGAAGGCGAGGAGCTCGCAACTGATGCAGTTGCACCGTCTTCATCCGCTTCGTACACCTACAACGAGAACGGCGGCGGGCCCATCGTTCAGGCAGCGGCCGGCACTGGAATTGAAGTGTCACGCAAGGCTGATTTCTCGGAAATGTACATCAGCGGCACGACCAACGCAGGCGGACAACTGCGTATCCCGAATCCACCACCTGGCAAGATCTACTGGCGTGTTTCAGGCAAGACCGAGGTCACCGAAATTTCGGTTGCTGCAGCTCCCAAGCTGAACATTGCAATGAAGATTGGTGCATCCATCGGAGCCAGTGAAACTCTGCAATGGTCGGCCGACGGCGAGGCTGCTCACTACAGACTCGAATTCGCGAGCGACGCCGCTTTCACATCGATTGCCCACTCGTTCTCGACGAACAAGAATCAACTTGCGTTGAGTGGCGTCAACCCCGGCAACTACTTCGTGCGCGTCGGCGGACTGAATGTTGCTGCAGGCCGTTGGGAATTTACCCGCGGAAGCTCTGTCGAAGTCAAGTGAATCTCACGCGCGTCTTGCTCTTGAAGGCCTCTTCTGTTTGAACTGACAGAGGAGGCTTTTTTTATATGGTCACGCTGGAAGTTCTCCATACGATTGGCGGCATATCAAAACACGAATGGGACAACCTCACTGCCCCTGATTTTCCGTTTGCCGATTACGACCACCTTCATGCACTTGAAGCAACCGGTTGTGCAGGGCCCGACATGGGTTGGCTGCCGTTTTACCTGCTGCTGAGGGATGACGACTCCAAACTGGTGGCGGCGGCCTATTGTTACGTTAAATCCCATGGCTATGGTGAATTCATTTTTGACCATGCGTGGAATCAGGCATACGCGCGGGCCGGCAAAGATTATTATCCCAAACTTGTCTCCGCGGTTCCCTACACACCGGCAACCGGGCCAAAGGTTCTTGTGCATCCAGACGCGTCCAGAGAAAAACTTGAACCCGTCATCGCCGAAGAACTCAAAAACATCGCCCAGCGTGCCGGATGTTCCTCTGTGCATTCGCTCTTTCTGCCGATGCAACAAACCGACAACTATCTCAGCAAAGGGTATATTCTCAGGCACAGCTTCCAGTATCACTGGTTCAACAAATCATATCAGTCATTTGAAGATTTTCTTGCAGCACTGAAGTCCAAACGGCGCAGGCAGATACAACTGGAGCGCCGGTCGCTTGCTGCAGCCGACGGGCTCAGGATTGTCACAAAAACGGGACGAGATCTCACTGATGCAGATGCCGATCTGATAGCCAGACTATATCTTGATACGAATGAGAAATGGGGCTCCATTCCATGCCTGAGCCGCGATTTTTTCCGGCAGATATTTCAATCCATGTCCGACAGGGTCGTGCTTTTTGTTGCAAGTGTTGACGATGAGCCGTTGGCGGCAGCCATTAATTTTGTAAAAGGCAAAAAAATGTTTGGCCGCTATTGGGGAACATTGCGTGATATCAAGTTTTTGCATTTTGAACTTTGCTATTATCAGGCTATTCAATATTGCATCGAGAATGGACTGGATGTTTATGAGGCGGGCGCTCAAGGTGAGCACAAAATTCCGCGTGGATTTGTTCCAACTTTGACATACAGCTGTCACTACATTCAGGACCCGCAGTTTCAGATTCCTGTCAGCCGCTTTGTTGAACAAGAAAAGAGATTGATTGCGGAACAGTTTGCAGAATTGAATGTGCATTCACCCTATGTCTGAAGCTTGTCGGAGAATTGACTGAATATTGCGAATTTTCCGCTGCCAGCTTTGAACTTGGCTGGACCTGCCGACGAGCCTGTGAAAGAATTTGGACACGTTCACACTCAACCGGAGGATTAAATGAAGTTGAAAGCTCTCGCATTGGGAACAGTCGCGATCGGAATTTTGGCATTGGTGGCAGCATGCGGAGATGACGAAGCGAAGTCTACCACCGCAGACGGTGCAGATTACACTGCCACCGGAAAAGCATTGCTGACGTCCAATTGTACCGGCTGCCATGGTGGGACCACTTCACCAAACCTCTCGACTTTCTCGGGAGTGAAGACCAACCGCACGGCGATGTTGAACAGAATCAACAACAACACCATGCCTCCCTCACAGTCGGATGCGTGGAAGAATACCGACAAGGCTAAACTGGTCGAGTACCTCACCAACAGCGCCGACTTCAAATAATCAAAACGCTTCAATTTGACATCAGGACGCCCTTGTCAATTCTGACAAGGGCGTCTGCGTCATTGAGCGTATTTGTCCGGTGGGCAATCACCAGACGCGTGCAGTGGGTGAACTCTTCGCGCAAGGTCTGCTGGATTTTTGCATCTGTGGCGACGTCTACATTGGCAGTCGCCTCGTCAATCAACAGAATCTTCGTGCGCGACAAAAGAGCGCGGGCAAGACAGACCAACTGTCGTTCGCCGACGCTCAGGTTGCGGCCATTTTCTTCGATTTTGAACGACCCAGCGGATTCAGCCGAGATGCACAGATGATCGAGGTGTGCACGTCGCAACGCAGTTGTGATGGCTGCATCGCTCTGTTGTCCAAATGGGTCGAGGTTGTCCTTGAGCGTTCCTGAAAAGAGAACTGGATCTTGAGGAATCATTGAGATTGACTGGCGCAATCGTTTGAGCGGCACTTGGCTGATGTCGACGCCGTCGATGAAGATCATTCCCGGCGGAATCGGAATCATTCGTGTCAGGGCAAGAAAAAGTGTGCTTTTTCCGCTTCCGGTGCGGCCGACGATTCCAACTTTGTTTCCGGCCTTGATCGATAGCGTGATGCCCGAAAGCACTGGTTTGAGTCCATCGTCATAGGCTGCTGTCAGTTTGTTCAGTTCAATGCTGCCGTTCGCGGGCCATTGGTCAGGCACTTCCAGCGCAGAATCCGTTCTTTCGGGTGGAAGGCTTGAATATTCACTCACGCGACCCACCGATACGAGGGCGTTTTCAAGAAAGCGCAGACTCCGCGCGATTCCGCCGAGAATCCCAATCATTTGCAAGCTGAAGGTGAGTCCGACCGCTGCAAGTGTTGTCGAGATTGCGCCGGGCGAAAGCAACATCGCAAAAATGAATCCACCTACCAGTGCAACACCAAGCATTTCGAGGCGAAATGCAAACCAAAGATTCACCGCCACCACATAGAAGCCCGTCGAAATGTGGCGGTTGATGAGCGTGCGGTAGCGCGCCATGAAGAGTTCCTGAGCACGCAACGAACGGATGACCGATAGCCCAGGTACTGTTTCTGCTGTCAGCGACATCCACGGGCTGCGCACGGTTTGCGAGAGCGCATTGAGGCGCAACTGGGCGCCGCGCACAGTTCTAAAAAGATGAATGTAGAGCAGGGTGGCCGGAATAAGCACAAACACGGCCATTGGCTGGCCCCAAATGACTGGCAGCACCGAGGCAAAAATGCCGACGCAAGAACCCAAGAATTGCCCGACCGATGAGGGCATCGAGGAATCGATGGTGGTTGTGTCGGAGGTAAAGCGGTTGAGAATGCGCCCCTGCGGCGATGTGTCGAAAAAGCGCATGGGAGCGTTGAAAACGCCGCCCATCAGCCGTTTGAAAAAAGTCGTTCCTGCGCGCACGCCGCCATCAAACAACACAACTGTGCGTCCACGTTCGGTCAGGACGGTCATGAACGTCAGTACAGCAAAAACGGCCATTGCGGTGGGCAGCGCGATTGCGCTGGATTGTGAAGTCCAATGCCCCAGCCAGAGATTTGATCCGACGTCGGCCAGTCGGGGCAAGAGGAAGATAAACACAACTCCCGCCAGCCCGAGCGCGGGAGCCAGCGCCTTTATATATTCATTGAGTGCTTCTTTGTTGAATGTGGGCAGAGCGATTTTTTCTTCCGTCATCAGCCGCGTGGCATCGGTTGTCGGTTGGTCAATTTTTTTCAATTGTTCTGCGGGCTGGTGATCACGATGAACATCAGCACCGCGCGTGCTTTCGTGCAGCGCAACAAGATTGGCGAACTCACCCTGCGTATTGAGCAGCTCCGAGGGCGTGCCCTGTTCGCTGATTCGGCCGTTGCTCATCACTACGACATAATCGGAGCGCAAGGCGAAATCGATTCTGTGCGTGCTGAATATGCGCGTTTTTCCGGAGAGAAAATCATTCAGTCCATGTTCAAAGATATGATTGGCCACCGTTTCGTCGAGAGCGCTGAAGGGGTCGTCCCAGATGATCGTACGGATGTCTTCGCTGCGTGCGGCGTAAAGTGTTCTCGCCAGTGCCAGACGCTGCTTTTGTCCGCCGGAAAGATTGATGCCGCGTTCTCCGACCTCACACTCCGCACCGCCGTCCCACTGTGCAAGGTCACCCGACAGAGCTGATGCAAAAATGACTTCGTCGAACAAAGCCTGATTCCACTGTAACTGAAAAACGATGTTGTCGCGCACGCTGGCATTTTGGTTCCAAGCAATCTGTGGTGCAAAGGCCACTGGATTCGGCAGGCTGACTTCGCCCGACTGTAAAGTCATTTCGCCGAGGCATGCGCTGAGCAGGGTGCTTTTGCCTGCACCCACTGCGCCAACGATGGCAATGCGTTGTCCTTGTTTGAATTTCAATGTGACGTCGTGCAGGACCGTCGGATTGGGTAGGCCGGTCTCGTCGCCGGACGTTCGGCTGAGATTCGCTTTTTTAAAGGAGAATTCTGCGTTCTCTGGAGTCGATTCAGGAACAGTGGCGGAAGGCTGGCTGAGAAAATCGCCAATGCGGCTGAGGCTGACCCGCAATTCCGAAAGGTTCTGAAGATAATCGGGGGTATTGCTGAAGATGAATACCAGAGCAGTAATGACGCTGAACGATGCAAAGACATCGGCGGTGGATGGTACTTTTTCCAAAAAGGCGACGAGAGTGACGATTGAAGCGCCAGTCAGGATTGGCAGCAGAGACGTCAGTGCACTGTGACGGGCGGCGACCCGTGCACGCTCTCGCATGAGCTTGACCTCTTGCTCGCGGATGGACATAACTCGCTCGGCAAATTTATCTTCCCAGGCATGAAATTTGATGACTCTGATACCAGAGAAAATTTCACTCAGAATGCCAAGCCGCAAACGCGATTGCTCGCGGATGTCGGCGGCAAGCTTGCTCATACGTCGTTCGAGTCTTCTACCGAGTGGAATAATCGCCGCAAGCGCAATGACGGCCAACAACGCCCAAGGGCCGAGAAAATACACGAGCATGGCGCAGTACGCCGCAATTTCGAGCGGATACAGCAACGCTTCGAGCAAAAAGGCGAGCATGCTCGTCGAGTCACAATCGCGTGTGGCGATGTTCACGTATTCGCCAGTGGTGAGCGTCGTTCTTTGCTTTTGCGGGATATGCAGGAGTTTGTTGTAGACCTCGTGGCGCAGGAGGCCCGGCATCGCCCAAGTCATTTTGAACGAATGGCGGAGAAAGTGGGTGCGGGCAAACGCCAAAAGCGCAAAACTTGCGACGGCGAAGAGTGCCAGCGCGGTTGTATCGGGCAGAAATGAAAAAAAGCTCTTGTGCCCGTCCTGCACCGAGCCCCCAAAGCGGGCGATGAGGTCTCGTAATAGCAGGGGGCGCAGTAAACCCAGCAACGACAAACTCAAGAGCAGCAGCAGAATCTTGATAAAGCGTTCTTTGAACGCGGCAAAAAGCGCGGGCAAGAGACGGCCCGCATAGGCTTGCCGGAAACGTTGCGATGCCTGTTCGAGAGAATCTTCCTCAGGCGGCAGCGGATGCAGGTCATCAAGATTCAGCGGGCGCTGGCGACCCGCCCTGATGAGCGGGTATATCCACCCGTGAAAAAGACGTTGGTGAGGTTTTGCGTGTTCTTCTCGGATTGTTCCCATCATAGGGAACAATCATTACTTCTGCTTTGCTTCGTTTGCAAATTGGAAAGCGTCGTCCAGATTGCGTTCAGCCGGTCTGACGATGATCACTTGTCCACCCTCATAGCGGGTGATTGCCGGTGTGCGCTCTGCGGGGAGGCCGTGTTCAACGCGTGCCTTGCGCAGGCGCATCTCGCACTGCTCACGATTGCTGCCCACCACTTTGCTCAGGCGGCGGACTGATTTTTCAAATTGCTTTTCAGCCTTGATTCGGTCTTCGAAATTTTCCTGACGCACGAAGACCAGCTCGCCGCTTTCGTCGATACCGACAGTTTCCTTGTAGTTCGGGTCATTTTTGATGCCGTCGATTTCTGGCATTGCGGCAAGCTCGCCGTTTCCGCCGAGTCGGACGTCCGCAACTTCTGTGCGGCAGCGCTTCAGCAGCTGAAACTCATTTTGCAGATCGGCCTGAAGTTTCTCATTGACGTGCTTTTGAATGATCAGCTCGTCGGTTGCTGTCGACTTGTCCTGAATAACGAGATTGCGATCCTTGTCGAATCCCATTTTATCGGATTTATTTTTGCCGGAGGTTTCGAGTTGGGTTTGAATCTTCTCGTCGCCATATTTTTTGCTGGCGCATCCGGACAAAATGGTTAAGGCAACCATCCCTGCAATCAACTTCATGTGTCATTCTCCCTCGTAGTGAGATTTAGTCCCAAAAATGTTTTACTCGAAACAGTCGAGCATTGGGAGGCACAATGGGAGAAACATCGTCTTCGGGCCAGCGGGAAAATTTTTCCCAGCCGTCCGAACAGCGGCAGGATTCCCGCTTCGTTGTAGATTCCTCCATTTCCCATAACGTCAGGCTCATTCTCGGACACATCGCGTTGAAGGCCGAATGTGTCGACTACAGCCCCTTTGGCATGGGCCTGCGCATCAAATTAAGCCCTGACCTGCCACTTTTGTCGATCGGCGAGCTGGTGGATTTGGACTGTGATTTTTCCGGTTCCCGCTTTCGTGCGCGGGGCTCGATCGCCAACACGCGGGTCGAGCGCGTTGCCGAGGGCGAGTTTGTCCGCTTGGGGATTACCCTCAGCAGGTCCGCCGAGGTTGTAAGGCCGGCACACATCAAACGCCGTTCTGCGCGTATTCAGATGAACGAGAGTGTTTCACCTATGGTGACCATCTCCGACGAATTGCGCTTCGGTAATACAATATACGGAAAATTGACTGATATTTCGGCAGGTGGAATGCGCCTCATCATCGACAGGCATCCGCTGCCTTTTCTTGAAAAACAGCGGTATTGGTTCGACATCTCCTTGCCCGTGTTTGGTCTGTGCCGTGCCTATTGCCGAATCGCATATGTGCGGCGCGAAGAAAATACGCGTCGTTACATTGTTGGTTGTGAGTATGTCGATGGTGGCGGGGAGGATAATCTCCATGCATTGGGCGATTGGTTGTACTACAGCAACTTCTGGCTGAGTCTGGCAGATATTCGTGCGGCCGGGTTTGGTCTGAATCACTTGGGCGGCAGCGACGAAAAAAATCGAGTGCTGGTCAATGCGACGTCCTATGCTCTGAATGGCGGCGCAGATTCTGCGGATCCAAACAAATCTATCGAGCAGACCGGCTCGGAGGATGTCGTTGCGGGAGAATTGGAACGTTTTGAGCTTTCACTCAATCGTGACCTTCAGTCGGTGCAGATTTCTGCGGCGCTCAGTGCAAGAGAAAGAATATTGATCTTGGAATCCGTGCGGGCATCTGAGGTCTCCACAGAGGCGATGACCTCCGTGTGGAAGTCGTTGCTCGTCTTTTGTATCGATAATCAGATTGTCGACTTGGATATTCCAGCTGAAGAAAAAGCATCTTTGTTTGTGAAAAAGACTCTCTCGCTTGGTAAAGAGCCCAACGGTGCGGTTCATTTGAAGATCGATGATTTGCTTGCCGGAAAAACTCTGGATTGGCGAATCTGGAGGCGGATATACAAAGATCTCGCGCGTAAGGAGGGAGGTAAGCTCCCGCCGGTGGATTCACTTTTGCGGCGTTTGTTGGTTCTCGGTTAACCAAGCGTGCCAGCTTTTTCCTTGGTGCGTATCCCACAATTTTGGCCATGCGTATTCGTGTCCCAGGTCCGGCCATAGGCGGTTGCAGATGGATTTCTTTGCAATGGTCAGCCAGCCGCATCCTGCCCAGTCGAGCAGTTTCTGACTCAATCCAGTTTGTGCGAGTGATTCCGGATCAACCTCAGACAGCGCAACGCAGGCCACACCATGCGCGCCTTCATCGCGAACAAACATGTCCAATTGATTCATTTTTGCAGTCGCTTGAAGTTCAGACAGGTTGTGCCGGTGGGCGAATTTCAGTGTCTCAATGTGCGATGCGTATTTTTGCTTGAATTCTGCTGCGCACGCTGCGGTCAGTGCCGAAGCTGTGGCAGTGATTTCGTTGGTGCTCCATGAATCCGGTACTTCTGCAACGATCGGTGTGAGGCACCCGCGTCCGAGCCAGGTTGAACACTGCGCGGCCAATAAGCTGAACTCCGAGCTGCTGCTCAGGGAGAATTTGTTGCGGAAATGACCAAGTCCGATCAGCGCTTTTTTCGTACCTCGCAACTTCAGGTCGGTTGAGACGGACCGGATCGTTTCGTCGTGACCAAAAATCAGAACTCGTTCGGCAGTGCTTGAGCCTGAGAAACGATTTTTATAGATGCGGACGAAATTACTTTGCGTGCAGTGGTTGAAGGCATCCGCCAGGGCGATGATTTGTCGTCTGATGACGGCACTGATTGGGTCCTCCTGCCGCACGGAAGGCAGGAATATCTGCACTTCCCGCGCACCCATCAGCCAAGCGTGCGCCGCCGGAAACAGCCACGTGATGGGAATGTTTGCAGACGCGATGATGGCAATCGTTTCGCCGCGCAATTTTCCTTCATCCAGAAAACTCTGCTCTTGGGAGGGATGATTCCATCCGATCAGCGTCGTGTTCAGGTCTTGCTTGAATCCATTGTCCCAAGCAGGGTGTTGCAGAGCCTGCATAAGCTGTTCAGGAGTGAATAGATTTCGTTGCTGCAAAGTTTTCAGGACAGCCGAAGTGGGATTTTTCTCGGTCATTTTCTCTGCAGAAGTGTCCTGAGACTGTGCACCTTCTATCAATTGGCTCAAGTCGAAACGAAAGTTTGTCCTGACGTTCAGACTGCAACCCTTGACCGTGGCATCCGGAGCGCGCCCGCGCAATGCGAACGAACGGTTCGCGGCATTCAGAGTGTGTCCCAAATCCTCGGTGATGATGCACGGCCAGGAGTCGGTGTTGGCCAAATCAACGAACGCCAGGAAACCGTCTTCTCCGTGCGGAGAAACTCTCTTCAGGTCTGAGCGAATCACATAAGATCGCAGGCTCGGACTGCACTGAAAAACGTTGTTGTGCGGGGCGGATGCTGTGTAGGCCTGAGAGGTGAGTTCGCACATGCCATATTCCGACACGAGCTTAAGATTCGTTTCGTCGCTCACCCAACATTTGATCAGCCGCTGCAAATCTTCCGCTTGGACGTTGACGGTTCTGCCCTTACTACCGCCAGTGTCGAAAACAGCAACGTTCTTGCAGTTGATAAATGCTTTTGCCCCGCCGCCGGCACCATCTGCGTGCCACTGTGCCACGGAGAGAAGATGAAGTGAGGTGCCGAAAATGACATACGATTCGTTTTTTGTACCCTTCTGTGTGTTGAAGAAGTTGAACAAAGATTCCGGATTCGCTTCGACGTCCACATAGTGAACATCCAGTCCGCAGTCCTTCCAAAGAGCTATCATTGCGGCCAGAGAACTTTCCGGCCATTGCTCGCGGGAAGGCACAAGACTGACGATCGTCGACGTTGTGGAAATGCCCAAACGCCCGCACGCATCACGAAAACCCTCGACCGATGATTGCTGATAGGCCATCCAACCGGTCGGGCCGAGGTAATGGGTGGCCCGCACTGATTGAGTGCTGCCGCTTGAGCGGAAAACTTGCATTTGCGGCGCGGCAAGGTCGGTGTCCGGAAATGATGAAACATTCATCAGCCGAAAGCAGCGGATCGGAATAAAAGGTAACGAAACACCCCCGCCGACGCCGATCGGCCGAACCCAAGCCGCAAGCTCGGGACGCCGAGCGAGTGTGCGTTGGCAAACGTCTGCCAAACCTGCCAGTTCGGAGGCCGACAGCCCGATGTCGGGATGTTTGTTTGCATCTGTGGGGGGGTTCATGCTTTCATACTCCACGTTGAATACAGCATACAGTCAAAAGGAATACGAATGGTATCCAAAATTGCCAATATGGTCACAAGCCGAGCGCTGATGATTGGCTACGTTCTTTTGTTTCTTGCCACTGTCGGGTTCGATCAGACCACCAAATTGCATGCACAGCAGCGTCTCATGGTCTGGTCTCACGAGAGCGATTTGCGCAGCTATCGCGGCGATTCATTGCGCGTTGGAACGCTTGGAGTTTCGCCCTCAAAAGCAACCGAGATGGCGATGGAGCGCTCGCGGATCACACCCAATTGGGTAGATTTTCATTTGACCTACGTGCGTAATCCGGGTGCAGCTTGGGGATCGTTTGCCAATGCTCCCGAAAAGATTCGCTTGTGGCTTTTTTATGCAGTGACAGTTTTTGTGTCCGGCATGATCATCTACCTGTTCAAGAGTGCTCATCCCGGGCAACGCATGGCCCGCACTGCGCTTGTCCTTGTACTTGCGGGTGCCTTTGGCAATTTTATAGACCGCCTTTTCTTGAAGTACGTGATTGACTGGCTGCACTTCCACTGGAGAATCTTTGGGTGGGAGTATTCATTTCCGGTATTCAATTGGGCCGATGTTGCCATCAACGTTGGCATCGCCCTCATGCTCATTGACATGCTCCTGCAGGAGATTGCTCTCCGCCGCGCCCCGCAACCTGCCGCAAACGTCCAGCAATTGTCCTCCCCTTGACAGTCCGCGGATCCGACTCACATTGAGCGCGCCGCCGCGTGGTGGCTAGCTCTTGCGGGAGGGTTCATGGCACAGCAGTTTCTCAAAAGCTCGACTCACAAGGTCAATGAAGTGTTTCAGGCCGCCATCACCGAGGCGGTCAATTCCCAGTCGCGCTTGCTAACGCCCGACTTCATTCTTTTTGCACTCGTTGAGCAAAAAGATTCGGTCGTTATGAAGGTGGCTCAGGAGCTTCGTCTTGATGACGTCAAGGTCAAGACAGCTTTGGTCAATGGTCTCTATGACCGTATCAATAAAATTCAAAGACGCAGCGAACCAACTCCGCAGGGCAAGGGCGACTCGCTCAACCTGTACGGCACCCAGGAAGTCAATCATCTGTTTGAACGTGCCGACACGGAGCGCAAGAATTTTACCGATGCGTTTATCTCAACCGGCGCTCTTTTTCTTGCCTTCTTTGACTCCCGTCTGCCCTCCATGCGCGAGCTTCTTCAGCAGGTTGGTTTCACCTACGACGATGCCCGCAGGGCGCTTTTAAGTGTGCGTGGTAATCATGTGGTTGCCAGCCGCGATGATGAATCCCGGCAGAGCGTGCTCGCGCAGTACACGCGCGACCTCACTGCGATGGCGCGGCGGGGTGAGTTGGATCCGGTTGCTGCACGCGATGCTGAAATCGACCGTGTCATTCAGATTCTCTCGCGCCGCAAAAAAAACAATCCTGTACTCATCGGTGAGCCGGGTGTCGGCAAAACGGTCATTGTCGAGGGCTTGGTCCAGCGCATTGTGACTCAGGATGTACCTGAGCACCTGCTGGGTAAACGCGTTCTCTCGCTGGAAATGGGAGAACTTGTCGCCGGTGCGAAGATGCACGGAGAGTTTGAGGAGCGGCTCAAACAAATCAAGGAAGAAATTATTTCTCTCGAAGGCGAAGTGATCCTCTTCATTGATGAACTGCATACGGTGGTCGGTGCAGGACGCACTTCGGGCGCGCTCGATGCGAGCAACATTCTCAAGACCTCGCTCGCAAGTGGGCAGCTGCAGTGCATCGGTGCAACCACTTTCCGCGAGTACAAGCAGTATATTGAATCCGATCCCGCTTTGGAGCGCCGCTTTCAGTCGGTGAAGGTTGAGGAACCGACTCTGGCCAATGCGAAGACGATGCTCGCATCGATCGCCGCACGTTATGAGCGTCATCATCATATCCGCTATGCACCAGAGGCACTTGAGGCGGCAGTTGAGCTTTCTCACAAATATGTGTCCGGACGCAGTCTGCCCGACAAGGCCATCGATCTGATAGACGAGGCTGGTGCATTGAAACGAATTTCAGTCGTGAGCTTGCCTCCCGAAATTCAAAAACTCGAACAGGAAAAGGCCCTCAGACAAGAAGAGCGCACTGAGGTTTTCAACCGTCAGGATTTTCCCCGCGTCGCGGAAATTCAGATGGATATCGTCAGGCTGGACAACAAAATCAGCGAGCTGCGCAGAAACTGGGACGCGACAATCAAACCGGAAGATAAAATTGTCAGTGCCGATGACATTGCTGCATTGATTTCTAAATCCACAGGGATTCCCGCCGGCCGTCTGCAGGCCGAGGATTTGGCCAAGCTGGCGCACATCGAATCAGAACTCACTAAACGCGTCATTGGTCAGCCAAACGCAGTTGAGGCTGTCGCCAATGCTCTGCGAAGAAACCGTGTCGGCCTTCGTGAGAGACGCGCACCCATCGGTTCATTTTTATTTCTGGGCCCGACGGGCGTCGGTAAAACCGAGCTTGCCAAGGCGCTCGCCGAATATGTCTTGAACGATGAAGGTCGCCTGATTCGTTTTGACATGAGTGAATTCATGGAACGCCATGAAACCGCCAAACTGATAGGTTCGCCGCCCGGATATGTGGGCTACGGCGAGGGTGGTCAATTGACTGAAAAAGTGAAGCGGCAACCCTACAGCGTGTTGCTATTCGATGAAATCGAAAAGGCCCATCCGGACACGTTCAATTTGTTTTTGCAGTTGCTCGATGACGGTCGGCTCACCGATGCCGAAGGGCAGATTGTCAATTTCGAAAACACACTGATTGTGTTCACAAGCAACATTGGCAGCGAGCATATCGTTTCCAACAAGCGTGCAATGGGGCTCAGCTCCGACAATCGCGAACTTTCAGACGAGGAAGTCTCACGGCTAGTGAAGGAAGAGTTGCGCAAGCACTTTAAGCCAGAGTTTCTCAACCGGCTCGATGAAACCATCGTCTTCCGCAAGTTGGACAGAAGTTCTGTCGATCGGATTCTTGATTTGCATTTGTCCGATCTTGCCGAACGTCTGCGCAGGCAGGGGCTCGAAGTGAGTATCAGCGCCGAGGCAAAAAGTTGGCTGGCAGAAAATGGTTTCGATCCGCTTTACGGAGCCCGTCCGCTGCGCAGGCTGATGGAACAGGAACTCGAAAACAAAATCGCTCAGGACATCATCCGGGTTGGACGAAACAAGGAGTCTGGACGGGTCAACGGAACTCACCTGAGCATCGGCTCTGGGGGCGGCGGAAGTTCACTCTGCGTTAAAATTAATTAATATATACAGGGCTTTAAAATAAAAGTGCTCAGGTCAGTGGGCGACTTGCCGATCTTCCACAAAGAGAATACTCGAACGGGAGTTGTGCGCTGATGAATGCAAAGGCTCCGCCGATCCGCGAAGAGACGCGCAAGCGCTGCGTGGTCGTCCCATTGAATGACGGCCTGACGCAAAAGCTATCGCCTGTCAGTTTGGAGCATTTCCACTTCCTTTACGACGTTCAGAAGATTGATTTTTCGCTGTTTGTTACTGTGGAAAACTGGCTTGTCGAATTCATCAAACCCAAAGAGTTTTCTCGTGAATTGTTAGATGAGATTTGGGCGGCATGTCTCAAACCGAAGGGTTCTTTTCGCGTCTGCCTGTGGAAGCAGGACAAGCCGAAGTTTGAGGCGGTGATCAATCAGGTGCGATCGAAAAAGCTCTCCCGACTGGTCGCGTACGTTCCACATATGGACAAAAAAACTGTCGATTTATACAACAACCTGAGCGCATCCAGCCAGCTTGTTGTCAACGGTGGCATCGACGAGGAGGTTGTGGCGCGTGTGCGAGCAAGTGCCTCGATGCTCGTTTCCTCCGTCATCGACTCGCAGGCAGCCCTCTACACGCTCAGCAAAATGATCACCTGCGATCCGACACTCTACGACCACAGTGCCTCAGTGGCGATGCTCTGCAGCATCATCTGCAACCAGATGGTCGACAAACCGATGAGCGAAAAGGAAGTGATGCTGGTCGCTGAGTGTGGACTTTTTCATGATGCCGGAAAGACCTGTGTGCCTTCTGAGGTACTCAATAAGCCGGGCAAACTCACTCCCGAAGAATTTGACGAAATAAAGAAACATACGGTCTACGGACGCGATGAACTGGCAAAATCAAAGGCGACCGGTGCTCCAATCGATGACATGGTTTTGCGTGTGGCTTATGAGCATCATGAAAAGTTCAACGGCCGCGGATATCCCGAGGGCCGCAAAGGCCGCTTGGAAACGGACGCGGAAAAGGGAATCCACCTCTACAGCCGCATCTGCATGATTGCAGACGTCTACAGCGCGCTGCTGATGAAACGCGTTTACAAGGAAGCCTTCGAGCCGGGGCAGGCACTCAAGATCATGATAGAGAGCAATGACGACTACGATCCGGTGGTCTTCAAGCCATTTGTCGGAATGGTCGTCGACAGCGTGAAAAAATTTCAAAACATGCCGCCACCGCAGCAAACCCTCAATTACGAAAAAGAAGCCAAGGGCAGGGTTATTCAGCTCGATGGCTCGAAGTCTTTATCTGACTCGTTGCGGGAGAAGGAAAAAGAAGCGGCCGCGGCGTCATCTGTTCCGCCCGTACGCAAAGGTGCTTAAGACCAGCGCGTCGATGCGAACCCGCCGGGCGAAGACCTGCGCAGGTTTTCGCGCAGGTTCGATTGAATTCTTTCAGCGGGCCATTCCTTGTTGAGGTGGGCCAGCATCTCCTTAAGCAGCGCATAGGCAAAGACGGCGAGGTCTTCAAGCCGCCCCTCGACGGTCTTGTTGAGTTCGTCTTCGATTGTCAGGCTGGCATCTCCAAAGAGCATTCCAACCCGTTCGCTGCTGGAGTCTTGAAACGCATGACTGTGGGCAGAATCAGCTCTGAGAACAGCCGTGGCGCGCAGCTCCATGTTGAGTTTGCTGCCGAATCCGCTCGGGCTGGCGTTGAGACAATAGACACTCACCTTCCATTGCAGGCGGCCAGACAGCGTTGAGCTGCTTTTTTCCGCGAGAAGCCACGGAAATCGTTGGAGTGGCATTCCCCTGAAGGAGTCTCTGGGAGTTGAATGCTCGAATTCGTCATAGCGTTGGTTGCGCAAAATCGGCATGGATCTGTACCTCCCTGCCATCACCCTAGCGCACGGGCTCGTCCGGCAGCGTTTCAAATTTGCCCTTTCCGTGTCCGCCTTGACGGCGAATTTCCTTGACAGCGCGGGTGCTTGGGATAAGACGCGCGTTCATCCAAACGGTGTGAAATGTGCCCTGACCAATGGGGGGAGAAACGATGGCGACTCAAAATATCCAAGATGCCCTGCAAAAATATGGAATTGACGGGTGGAGCTCGGGCTATTTTGGCGTTTCAAGCCGGGGGACCGTGCAGGTGCATCCGTTCGGAAACGAAGAGGTTGCCGTCGACCTGACTAAAATCCTTGAACACGCCTACGAGCGCCGCATCCAGACTCCCTTGATTCTGCGCTTTCCGCAGATTCTCGATACCCAGCTGACGCGTCTTCACAGCGCCTTTCGCAACGCCATGGAAGAGTTCAAATACGCCGGTGATTTGCGCTGCGTGTTTCCCTTCAAAGTCAATCAGCGCAAAGAATTTATCGACGCACTCGTCAAGAGCGGGCGTAAGCACGCCTACGGTCTTGAAGTGGGAACCAAAGCGGAGCTGTTTGCCGCCCTCAGTTACGAACTTCACCCCGATGCGCTCGTGGTTTGCAACGGCTTCAAGGACTCTCACTACATCGAGCTTGCATTCGAAGCGAAGCGGATGGGCAAAAACGTCATCCTTGTCATCGAGGGGACCGACGAACTTAAATTCATCATCGAGTATTCCAAGCAAGTCGGCTACTGCGTCGACATCGGCCTGCGCGCAAAGCTTTATTCAAAAGGCTCGGGACTCTGGGAAAAATCATCAGGAACTGAAAGCAAGTTCGGCTTGAGTTCCGTTGAAATGATGGAAGCCTTGTGGCTCATCGAAGAAGCAGGACTGAAAAAGTCGCTCGCCATGGTCCACTATCACATTGGTTCGCAGATCACCGAGATCAAGCGCGTAAAGAACGCGATGAAGGAGGCGAGCCGTGTGTTCTCAAAAATTTACAAGAACGGTTTCAACCTCCGCTACCTGAACATCGGCGGCGGCATCGGCGTCGACTATGACGGTTCGAAGACGAGCTTTTATGCAAGCGCCAACTACACCCTGCAAGAGTTTGCCAACGACGTGGTTTACCTCGTTCAGGAGGTCTGTCAGTCGGAAAACTGTCCGCCACCCACGATTGTGAGTGAAAGCGGGCGCGCTGTTGCCGCCTATCATGCGGTTCTTGTGACGGACGTGCGCGAAGTCGAAAAAATGGGCGGCGACATTCAGGATGTCTCGATTGAATCGACCGACCACAAACTCCTGCGCGACATGATGAATGTTTATCTGCAGATGAACAGCAAAAACTATGTGGAGTTTTACCATGACTCCATCGAGTACCGCGACGAGCTCTTCACTCTGTTCGGGCTTGGCTATCTTGGCATCGAAGAACGTGCCAAAGCCGAAATTATCGTCAACGAGATCGCCAACAAAGCACTGCACTACCATGCGCTTTCGGGAGTCCAGCTCGAGGAGTTCGAGGAGCTCGCCAAAAGCCGCACCAGCAAATATCTCGCAAATTTTTCAATCTTCCAGTCGATTCCCGACTCATGGAGTATTGAACAGCTCTTTCCGGTCATGCCGCTTGCGCGCCTGAACGAGCGCACCAGCAAAACCGGCGTCATCATGGATATCACCTGCGACTCCGACGGTTGCCTCGACAAATTCGTCGACAAACGCGACGTCAAGCCGTCGCTTGAATTGCATGTGCCGCACTCGGACACCCCGTATTTTATAGGATTCTTCCTCGTCGGTGCTTACCAAGAGGCACTTGGCAACAATCACAACCTGTTTGGTGCCGTGAACGAACTCATCGTCAACGTCGATGCCGACGGTCAGCTGGAACATGTGGAAGAAGTCAAGGGCGAAGACGTGGGCGAGCTTTTGCGCGTCATGAATTACACCGACGAAGGGATTCTGAGCGGCTATTCCCAGCAGCTCAAGGCACGCGTGCAGGCTGGACAGCTCGCACAAGGTGACGCGGACCAGATTTTCGGTAAAGTAAAATCCTACTTCTCTGAGTACCCGTACCTGCTCGTCAAACGACGTCTGGAGATCATTGGATGAATCAATTGTCTGTTCTGCTTACTGCCTCGGTCATTGGAATTGTCTCAACATCCGCCATGGCTCAGTCTCAGGAAGCAAAGATTCTGCGCAGCAGAATCGCCGAACAGACAAAGGTTTCATTGACGGTTTACTCC
>JBEDKY010000463.1:0-9607 GCA_041171905.1 Pseudomonadota bacterium | reverse complement strand
ACCTTGAGTCTGGCTTTGTGAAGCAGGAATGTCCTTGCCCTTCACCTGTGCCTGACCTTGAGTCTGGCTTTGTGAAGCAGGAATGTCCTTGCCCTTCACCTGAGCCTGACCTTGAGTCTGGCTTTGTGAAGCGGGAATGTCCTTGCCCTTCACCTGAGCCTGACCTTGAGTCTGGCTTTGTGAAGCAGGAATGTCCTTGCCCTTCACCTGTGCCTGACCTTGAGTCTGGCTTTGTGAAGCAGGAATGTCCTTGCCCTTCACCTGTGCCTGACCTTGAGTCTGTGTCTGATCTTTTTTGACCAGACCTCCTTCAGCGGGACGCAACAGCGAGTCGACGTGACCGATATGGAGCAGGTACGCGTATGCAACATCCTGAGCAATCAACATGGTGGTGTTGACGTCCATGCAAAAGTCACCACCTGCAGGAAGACCCCAGTCGGTAAACAAACCTTGGTAGCCCATGTACGCGAGTTCATCCGCACTTGGCATTGACTGCTCATATGCGCGGACCGAGAGGTCCGTAGATGCACTTGCCTGTGCGGCAGCCAGAACAACACAGGAAACCGAAAGTGATGCAATAATTTTTCCAAACATAACACCTCCTGATTTTTTCGATCGTGTCGGCCCGCGGACTCTGCAAAATGTTCTCAGACAGATGCATGCACAAAACAAATCTTCATCCTGAATTTATGAAACGGATCTCTGCTCCAGAACCTCGTAAAGCCCCCGCTCCAAGGCGGAATCAAGAACCTGCTGGACGTTTTCAACGAACACGAATTCCATGCTGTGCTGAACGTCATCGGGGAGTTCTGTAATGTCCTTCTGGTTGCCCGTGGGTAAAATCACCCTGCGCAAGCCCGATCGGTGTGCTGCCAAGACTTTTTCCTTAATTCCACCAACAGGCAAGACCAAACCAGTCAGACTCATCTCTCCGGTCATTGCGGTATCGCTCCGCACCGGTCGCCCGCTCCACAGCGAGGCCAACGCAACAGCAATCGTCACTCCGGCCGAGGGGCCGTCCTTGGGCACCGCACCCGCGGGAATGTGAATATGCAAACCAGAATGTCGAAAGAATCCAGCGTCTATTTCGAGTGATTTGTGCTGCGACCAGATAAAACTTCTCGCAGCCTGCGCGCTCTCGCGCATCACATCGCCCAGTTGCCCGGTCAGTTGGATGTCGCGTCCTCCCGGCAATGACACAGCCTCAACGTAAAGAACATCTCCACCCGTTTCAGTCCACGCCAATGCCGCCGCAACTCCGGCTGGAAGCGACTGACGGCGCGTATCCAATGGATAAATCGGAATACCCAGAAGCTTTTCGACTCCTGCTGCATCTAGATCACTTTTCACAGTCTGTCCTTGCTCGAGTGCCAGCGCGACGCGCCGCGAGACACGACCAATGACGCGCTCCAGTTGACGCACACCTGCCTCACGCGTGAATCGCCGGATCATGAAGCTGATTGCCTCATCGGAAAAGTGCAACTGCGTTTCTTCAAGTCCACTTGTCAAAAGCTGGCGGGGAATCAGATAAGCATGAGCAATATGAGTTTTTTCGTCGTCCGTATAGCCGGAGAGACGGACAACCTCCATGCGATCCAAGAGTGGAGGAGGAATAAGTTCTGCTGTGTTTGCCGTGACAATAAAAAAAACTTTCGACAGGTCAAAAGGCACATCGAGGTAATTATCGTGAAAGGTGTTGTTCTGCGCCGGGTCAAGAATCTCGAGCAATGCTGCTGCCGGATCGCCACGGAAATCACGCCCCAACTTATCCACCTCATCGAGCATGAGAAGCGGATTCCTCGCACCAGCGCGCCGGATGGCCTGTATGATTCTCCCCGGCATCGAACCAATGTAGGTGCGTCTGTGTCCGCGCAGCTCAGCCTCATCGTGCATTCCACCCAAACTCATGCGCTCGAAACGTCGACCCAAGGCTTTTGCGATCGAAGCCCCGAGCGACGTCTTGCCGACACCCGGTGGCCCGACGAAACACAGAATCGGATCACGCGCCGTGCGATTGCGTTTCATTACCACCAGGTGCTCAAGAATTCTTCCCTTGACCTCATTAAGACCATAATGATCCCGGTCGAGGACCGAGCGGGCACGCAGCAGATCGAGATTGTCTTCTGTGGTAAAATTCCACGGCAACTCCGCAATCAACTCAAGATGCGAACGAAGCACCTGATAGTCGGGTGCGGCGACGTTGAGCTGCTCGAGTCGCTCCAATTCGGACAATGCCTCTTTGAGAACCTCAGCAGGCGGAGAAACAGAAACAATCCGCTCCTTGAGCTGTTGCAATTCCAATTGGGTCGCATCGTGTGAACCGAGCTCCTGCTGAATGGCCCTCATCTGCTGCCGCAGAAGATATTCCCGCTGTTCACGGGACATCGCACTGGCCGCCTGCGTGCTGATCTTTTCTCGCAAATTAAGAACCTCGACCTCGTAACCCAAAAAATCAACCATCTTTTTATAGAGATCGAGCTGACTGTCGGACTCCAGCAAAGACTGTTCTTTGTGCACGTCAAGACTCAGCAGCGAGGCCAATAAATAAACCTGACCCAAGGGGTCCTGAATCTGCTGGACGAGCCGCACAAGATTGCCTGTACCTTTGAGCTCGGTCAGCTCCTGAATATGCTCTGTCAGATCGACAATCGAACGCTGCAGGGCATCGACCTCAGATGTGTTGTCGCGCGACACAGGCGCCTCAGATGCCTCTGCCTCGAGATATTTGCCGTTGTTTGCAACGCCAGAAACACGCACGCGGAACATTCCCTGCAGGTTTATCTCCAAGGAAGAATCCAGGCGAACAAATCGCCGGACGTGCGCGAGCGTACCTATCTCAAACAAATCCGCACCCAAGGGATCGCTTGCCGCCGAATCACGCTGCGTCAGGGCGATGATCCATTTTTCTTCTGTCGCAAGCGCAGCTTCGACGGCAGCAATCGAGTTCGGCCGGCTCACGGATGTCGGTACGATGAGATGAGGAAACAAAACTGCATTGCGAATCGGAATCAGGGGAAGCCGACGGGGAAATAATGGCTGAGCCATAGTGCACCTCGATTTGAATCGGTGACCCCGCAATCCTCCCGAATGCAATATGCCAAACAACGACAGAGTTGAACAAAAAGGAGCGAACCTTTCACAAATGAACTGATTACGCACTCGCTCATGCCCGGCGGAAGAACTAGCCTGAAGGCCAGACGTCCTTATCCGGATTCAAGGGAGGAATTCATGACCATCTATACCGAGATCTCGTTCCGTGACATGGAGCCCTCGCCGAGAATTCAGGAACAGATCGAACGAAGGGTGAAGAAACTCGAAAGTGTCTTCAATCACGTCTCTGCCTGCAGGGTGATTGTTGAAGCCCCTCACAAACACAGAATTCGCGGCAATCTTTTTCATGTGCGAATTGACCTCTCTGCACCGCAAAAGGAGCTCATTGCAAGCCGGGATGTGAGCGTAAACATCGCTCACGAGCAGGTCGACGTGGCGCTGCGTGACGCCTTTGCCGCAATCAGAAGACAGCTTCAGAAACACAAAGAGAAGATTCGAATCGATTACCATATCCCCGACAGACTTCCGACAGGTGTGATTCGCGAACTCTTTCCTTATGATGACTATGGAACTCTTGAAACCCACGATGGCCGAGAGATCTACTTTCACCGTAACAGCATTGTCGACGGAGAGTTCGACAGGCTGCAGATCGGTGATGAGGTTCGCTACAACGAGGAGCTCGGCGCAAAGGGACCTCAGGCCAGCACCGTTCATTTCGCCAGGCATGCCAATCAAAAGCCTGCCGCGAAATCACCGGATGCAGCAGGGGAATCGATCCGAGAGTGAACGGGGAAGTAAAAACATGGATCTTGGCGGAAGGCTTTTGTCGGAGCTTGTGTTCTACAGGACGTATCCCCTGCCGGTTGCAGGAGGCCGACGGGAGACCCGCCACGAGACGATAGCGCGTGTCGAACAAATGCATCTCGACCGATTTCCGCAACTCTCACAAGAAATACACAAGGCTTTTGCCTGGGTCTATTCCGGACACGTCCGACCAAGTATGCGCTCTTTTCAATTTGCAGGAGAACCCATCCTTCGTGAGAATGTCCGCATGTTCAACTGTGCGGGACAGGCACTCGACAGCGTGCAAAAATTCGCAGATTTTCTTTACATTCTGATGTGCGGAACGGGGCAGGGCTTTTCAGTCGAAAAGCAATTCATTGCCAACCTTCCGGTCATCAGCGCAGGCCACGAAGAGCAGTTTACAATTCATGACACGAAGGAGTCGTGGTCAGACAGCATCCGCACCCTCATTGCAAACCCACGGGTCGAGTTCAACTATGGGCAAATCCGCGCACGCGGGACACCGCTTTCGACCGGGGGAACTGCCAGCGGTCCACAACCTCTGAGACAGGCGCATGAAAGAATACGTGAGGTTCTCAAAAACGCGCTGGGACGAAAACTCACCGATGTTGAATGCGCAGATATTGTCTGTATGCTTGCCGAAGTTGTTGTCGTTGGAGGCGTCAGAAGAGCAGCGCTGATTTGTCTCTTCGACGCCGACAGTCAAGCGATGCTCAACTTTAAGTCCGGACGCTGGTGGGAAAATCATCCATGGCGGGCAAGGGCGAACGTCAGCGCGCGGCTGATGAGATCCGACGCACACTTCGAGGAGAAGGTTCGCAACATTCTCGGATCCTGCTTTGCGGCGCAGAGCGGAGAACCAGGAATCAGCCTCATGAATGATGCGAGCTGGTTCTACAATCCATGCCATGAAGTTTCATTAAAAGCATTCTGTAATCTGACCTCGGTCAACGCGGCCGCCTGCCGCAACAAGCAGGAATTTCTTTCAAGCGTTCAGGCAGCGACTTTCATAGGTGTTTTGCAGAAGAATTACACAGACTTTCATTATATCTCTCGTCAGTGGCAAACCGACTGCGAACAAGAGGCACTCTTGGGCGTGAGCTTCACCGGACTCGCGCAGGCTTGGGGGCTCGTTTCAAATCCGTCCACGCTTGCAGCCGCTGCCGCGCTGACACTCGAATCCGATGAGATTTTTTCCAAGCGATTGGGCATGCCGGCGGCCGCACGCATCGGCACAATCAAGCCCTCAGGCACCGAATCCGCAGAGCTGGGCGTCACATCCGGAATTCACGCTGCGCACGATAACTTTTATCTGCGCAGGGTGAGAATAGAACTCGACTCCGCGCTGGCGGCGCACTTAATGAAAATTTCAACAGTAGGAGAGGCGGGATCAGGACAATTTCTCGAAAAGGATGCGAGCCAAGACGGCACACTCGTGGTTGCCTTTCCCATCGAAAACCAAGGAGCCATCTGTCGCAAATCCGAAAGTTCGATCCAGCTTCTCGAACGATGCAGATTCATCACACAAAATTGGATCCTGCCCACACACCGCCGCGGTCCCAATCCGCACAACGTGAGCGTCACGGTGAGCTATAAGCCGCATGAACAGGACAGTCTGTGTGAATGGATGATCAACAACAAAAATGCATACAGCGGAATCAGCCTGCTCCCCGACAGCGGAGGCACATATTTGCAAGCGCCTTTTGAAAGCCTGACACGCGAGCAGTTTTTACAGAAACTATCCGTGCTGCCTCAGCAGTTGGATTTTTCCGATGTTCACTCTGCTGCAGGACACGTCCGTGACGACCGCTTCATAGACTGGGCATGTGCGGGCGACAGCTGCGAACCATCGTGAAAGCAATCAACCGGCGCGACGATTGCTCTCCTGCTTGACCGCAAAATCGGTCACTTCGGGCTCGTGACCATCAGATTCAACAACAAGCCGAGGACGCATCTTTTGTGCGAGCCTGTCGACAGCGTCGGCACGAGCCCGCTCAGATGTAGCCTGTGTCACCCTCGAAGCAACCAACCCGTCTTGATTTGCGTTTTTCTTCAGGCGGCTGCGCGTGCGTACGCCTTTTACCACATGACCCAAATCCTGCACGAGGTCTTCGAGACGGTAACTCTGCTCGCGGACATCTTGCACGTGTCGATTGACTTCCGAACGAATCTGGCTGGCTTTTGCCAGCGCTACTTCGACACGCTCGACCGTCTCGCAGATACGTCCGACCACCTGATCCTGTCCCTGCAAAGACTCTGCAGTTTCCTGAACGCAACGCACAATTGCAGGAAATCCGCTTCGCACGCTCTCGAGCGAACCAGCCCAATCAGCGGCATTGCGCTCCATTCCGCCCATGCGCGCTCGCAACGAACCTGTCGTTTCGATCATCTTCCTTTGAGTTTTTGTTGATATCTCGTTTATCTCACGAGCGACTTGTTCAGTGCTTTCAGACAAAAGTTGGATCTCGGCGGCAATCGAGGCAAAGCCCTTGCCAAATTGACCCGCACGGTTGGCCTCAATGGAGGCGTTAAAACTGACAAGCTGCGCTTTGAATACTATTTCATTGATTGCAGCTAATTTACCCTGCAATTCGTCGAGCCGCGACGAGATTTCATCCATGATGAGAATCTCGGCGTTTACTGAACGGACACTCTCGATTACCACACCACTGCGTTCGAGACTCACACCCAGATCACCATGCATCCTTTGAAGAACTACGCTGCACTCTGCGAGAGCCGCAGTCCTCTTTTCAATTTCGTCGAGCATTCCCTTGCCTTGCTCCTCTACAACAGCAACTCGACCAGCCTCTTCGGGGTCATGATCGGCAACCTTGCGAAGCGCCTCGTTCAACTCATCACCGGCCTCAACGAGCCGGATGCTGTCTTCCTTCATACGGACCGAACATTCGAGAAGTTCTCGCGAAATCGAACGCGCCGTTCCATAGCCAAGCAGGCCGAATGCAAAAAGAACAAATGCGAGGGAACCGTACGAGATGTTTCTTTGCAAGAGCAGATCGCCCAGTACTTCATCGGCAGACACAGAAACAACGATCGACCAATTGAAACCTTCCGGAAAGCGCTGCTCACGCAAAGGGGCGTAACCCCAGAGTCTCTCAACCCTGCCAACCCTGTCGAATTCCACAACCGAGCCGCTGCGCCCAGCAACCGCCTCTTGAGCTGCAAACTGTCCTTGCTGTGTAGCGACATTCCACCTCAGGATGCGATCCTGATTTCTTTTGACCTCACCCTTTTCCCCAAGAAGATCCGACGTGATCTCGGCCGACAACAGGCCATCCTTATTCATCAGCAACAGCTGCGCAGTCTGCAGACCGCTCTGCCTCAGCCGTTCGAACGAAGAGCGCATTTCCGATTCAACAAAACGCAGACTGGCACGAGCTGTCACAACTCCCGCAACACGACCGTCGGATGCAATCACAGCCTTGCTGAAACTCATTCCTTGCAATGTCGCACCATGCAGAGCAGTCGAGATTGGATCCACTTGCAAATCCTCGACTGTTGATCCCGAAAAGCCACGCAATTTATCGTCGCTTGATTCCCCTCGAAACGCGCGTTGAAACCATGGCGTGTCAGCAAATGAACGACCATCCATCACCTTTGTATCGAGTGCTCGCCCGTCGAAGCTCCTGTTATTGGATGCAACAAAAGCACCGGTGGCATCGACGAACATAATTGTGTCGTAGACCTGATATCCGGCAACCAGCGAGTTGAGAACATTGGTCATCTGTTCTCTGTTACCAGATTGAAAAACAGAATTTAGAGCAAAGGCCTGCACATCGGTGTAACGCTCTGCAAAATTCGCTGCGATGCCGCCCGCAGCGGAGGCCGCATGAATTCTAAAATCTGATTTCAGCGCAGACTGCCGCGCACGATAGCTCTGACGCAGTTGCCAAAACGAAATGAAGACCGCAGTAAAAAGCCCTGCCAGCGTGAGCAGCATCAACTTGCTCCGCAGCGAAAGTGCACGCCAGAACATTTGATTTTCTCCCCTCAGCATGCCCACCTTTCCTTCCGCTCCGCCGCGACGTCAACGTGGTTCAGCAGAGCGCGGACGTCCAGCAGAGTGGCCAATCCCTGTTTGAATCGGCCAAGGCCGATCATCCCGCCGGCCGAAAATGAACTTGGAATACTCTTTGCATATTCGATGTCCTTGTTGTCGAGCTGGCAGATTGATTCGATCGCATCGGCTGCGACCGCCATCACCCCGGATGATGATTCAAAGACGATTAAAGCACGTGCGACGGTGGATGCTGTCGCTGGTTTCATGTCCTGAAACCAAAAGCGCATATCCATCACGCCCACAACATCACCGCGCAGACTGATTATGCCAAGATAAAATTTCTTTGTGTTGGGAACTTCACGCGGCTTCACGTACGAGACGATCTCGCGGACACCCGTGAGCGGCGTGCCATAGAGCTCTCCCTGCACACGAAACAAAAGGAAAAGCTGACGTTGAGCTTGATCCATCATAACTGGACTGTTCATGCAACCTCCCTCTCCGTTGGAGGCGCCCAGAAGGCATCCGTGATCTCAACAATGTCGACAACAATCACAGGCTCACCGTCACCTGAGGTCAGCGTTCCCAGCAGCCCTCTGACATGGCGCAAATGCGCGGCGAGGGGAGTTATAATGGACCGCTGGTTTGCAACGACGCCATCAATTCCGAGTGCAATAGGTTCACGTCCACAGCGCAAGAGTATAACGTGGCCGCGCTCGATTGCGAGTGATGCCTGCACACGCGGACGCTGAGCCGGAGTTTTACGTTCAAGCAAATCACATAAAGTGACAAACGGATAAATCTTTGAATTGTATTCAATGAATTGTTTGTCACCACGCAATGTGTGAGTGTGGAACTGTCCAGGCTCAATCAGTTCATCGGTGAAGTGACTCGGCAGCGCAAAACATTGATTCTGCGATTTCACCAGAACTAAATCCAGCAACCGCAAAGATTCGGGCAACGAAATTTGATACGAGGCAGAGCGGTCTTTATGGGTGACGATTTTCAGCGTTCCGGATATCGGACTGAGCATCGTGCGGATTCGCTCCATTCGCTCTTTCAGTTCTCCGCCCGAGAGCGAAGAATCGTTTTCAGAGATTCCGCGCCCGTCATCGTCGATGGTGATTGCGACAACGCCGCCTTCAGAGTGGGCTGACAATCTCACAAACAGTGATGGCAGCTTTCCCGTCTTGACACGCTCTTCGGGTGAATCAAAACCAATGTCGAACGCGGCGTGCACAAGCTCCGTAAGGGGCTTCCATAGACCTTCAATCAAGGCGTCATCAAGCTCGACGTCTTGTCCTTCGGCATCCATCTGCAGCGCTATGTGTCGCTCCTCGGCCAAGTCGAGTATAAAATCTTCCAACTTTTCGAATACCTTACTCAGAGGATGCATTCGCAGACGGACTGCTTTTGCTTGCAATTCAGCGGACAGTCTAAAACTTGTTTCAAGTGCCTTTGAGAATTCTGCGGAAGTCCTTTCATTGCGGTTCTGACATGACGCAATCACGCCATGCTGTGTGGCCAGTCTTCCGACGGTATCGATGAGATCCTCGATCCGTTGCTGGGTCACTGCCAAGAGCGGCACCGCGGCTGCTGCGGCCGATTCTTGTGCACGTGAAGGCATCAACAAATTGCGCTCGTCCGTTCCGCTGATGGCGATATTTTGCGCCTCCGCGGCCGCGCGCTGGAGCCCCGATCGGCAAATCCGTATTGCGTCACCAAGCGCGGTAATAT
>JBEDKY010000462.1:0-2683 GCA_041171905.1 Pseudomonadota bacterium | reverse complement strand
CACCGAGACACGTGTGAAGGTTCGCAGCGCCAAAATCGAGGTCCACCAACGCAACTCGAAATCCGAGGCGGGTGAGCGAAACAGCGACGTTTGCCGACAAGAAGCTCTTACCGATACCGCCTTTACCGCCACCAACCGAAAGGATTCGTGGCCCGGTGGGAGCTCGACCGCCCTGCTGTTGGCGCAAAGACTCACTCGACGAACCGCTGTCGCCGTGCCCCGAGTCATTGCCGTAATTTCCGTTGTAGCGGTTGACCGCAAGCCGAGGAACAGCCGTTTCCCGTTCGTCGGTTGCCAACATTCCCTCGCTCGCCTTGACCGCATTCGCGTAGTCGGCGCGTGACATACTGGTCACTTCCAGCGGAGGCCGTGAGGCTTCCGTGTAGTTTTTTGCGAGAGCCTGCCGCGCATCGCGCGACGGGCGCCTGAACATTCCCTTTGAAATTGAAGAAAACATTCCTCAACTCCCGTTACTCTGAATTTGATTCAAATCGAACAAACGCTACACTTTGAATGCTATCAGCGATCCAGACTGCCATCGTGGGGTTCGCCGCTTTTTTGGCTCGGTGACATTTTCCCAACGGCACCTGAGGAACAATCACTTCGGCCAGTGAGGCACGTGGTCAGCGCGGGCTGGACTTTTCCAGGTTGACAAGGTTGGAACGGGTGATGCGCGACTCGCTGATGTATTGCGGTTTATCTTTGGCAAGCAGCAGGAAACGCCGGTAGAAGAAGGTGGCCTTGCTCTTGTCTGTCGTTTCATAAAGCTGTCCCAACAGGAAGTACGCCTCTTCAGTATCCGGATCCGCCTTGGTGGCTCTCTCAAGCCGCGAAATGGCGCGGTTCTTCTGCTTGGACTTCAAATCGCATTTCGCCGCACCGACCAAAGCCGAAGAAAGAAAGGGTCTGGCTTTGAGGATCACGTTATACAGAGGCTCCGCCTTCTGACAGCTGTCGGCGCCAACGTAGGCTTCGGCCA
This sequence comes from Pseudomonadota bacterium, assembly GCA_041171905.1. GTDB lineage: Bacteria > Bdellovibrionota_B > Oligoflexia > Silvanigrellales > Silvanigrellaceae > RFOM01. The sequence goes on along the minus strand of JBEDKY010000462.1, from coordinate 1,704 downwards.
AAGCGTTCATCAGCAGAGTGCGCTCGGTATCGGCGCTGATCTTGTCTTTGCTTTGCACGCTGAAGTTGGCACGCTCGACGTTGGCAAGAAGAACTTGCACCTCATCAAATTTCTTGAGCTTGTTCATGACGCTGGCAAAAATGAGCTTTATCTGGATGTCATCCGGATTGTTGCGATGCATTTTCTGGGTCATTGTCATGGCTTTATCGAAACTGCCGAGTCGGAAGTACGTCCACGCAAGAGCTTTTTGAACACGCATGTCTTGTGGATTCAGCTTGGAAGCCTTTTGATAAAAATTCATTGCTCCCTTGAAATCGCTTGAGCCGCGTGAAGCTTCGCCCAAGAAATAAAAGACTTCAGCATCAGTTTTATACTCGTTCTGAATCGATGCGAGGGTTTTGTATGCTCGCTTGTAGTCGCCCATCTTGACCAGGACGATTCCCAGATTCCGCTTTGCAGAAGAATGCGTGGGAGATACGCGCAGTGCCGCCTCATATGAATTTGATGCAGTGACGAAATCGCCGCGCATCGCAGCTGCGTTGCCCTCGACCACGAATTTGGTCGTGTCCTGATTCTTGCTCGTTGTTGCGCACGACACAGAAAGAAATACGCTTGCTGCGATGAACAAGTTTCTGCAGCGAGGCATCATTTGAATGACCTTCACGTGAATCATCCTCCAGTCTTTGAGTACCGCCAGAACTGCAGCTGCGCGATGCCATATTTGCGCTCGTCTTCAAGCGACCAAAGCCGTTCGTCCGGTTGCGGAACGATGCGTCCGGTCTTCATTTCAAGCACAACCAGACAAGCCTCTTGGCAAGCGCCAGTCCCTGCGATCTCTCCCAATGCAGCATCATACCAAGACGAATCATAAGGAGGATCCGCCAACACAACGGACACCTGTGCGGCAGATTTTGCCTGACCAGCCCCGGAGGCTGCCATACGAGTCAAAAAAACGTCCACCGGCGAATGAACAAGTGTGTAATCAGTCGAAGGAATCGAAAGGCTTTTGAGATTATCCTCAATAACCCGCACAGCAGCAGCCGACTGCTCAACGAAGACGACATGAGCTGCTCCACGGCTCAGCGATTCGATGCCGAGCGCTCCGCTCCCGGCAAACAAGTCCCAGACGATTGCACCCTCAAGCTCTGGTGCTAACATGTTGAAGAGGCTTTCCTTGACACGGTCGGACGTTGGCCGCGTGACGTCCGTTCCGACCAAGGTCTTGAGGAGACGGCGCTTGTATTTTCCTGCTATCACACGCACTTTGACTGTCCTTTGTGCTACGGGATCGATGCTTTGATATGAACACAACAACAGCGAACTCGTCTACTCCCGGCAAAGTTCAAATCAACCCGCATGTCGAGGCGCACGGAAACTATTCGATTGAATGGTCATATCACTTTCCGCTGAGCCCTGGACAACGGATCGAAGGCGAGTTCGAGCTGATTTTCCCAAGCGACAAAGTGCCAGGTGCTGCGCGCGACGCGTTGTCGGAAGCTAATCTCTCCACCACACGATTGAGCTTTGCAGACAGCGCGTCGTCGGTCCGCTTTCAGGCGCTGATTTTTCACCGAGACACACTTTGGCTGCTTGGTGTCCTTGGAAAAGACTCGCATCACGATGAAAGTCTCGAAACAGACCTTGTGCCGCGCGCGAGAAAATTTTTCCTGCACAAGGCCAAGGATTACTGGAGTGATGCGTTCC
>JBEDKY010000461.1:0-7038 GCA_041171905.1 Pseudomonadota bacterium | reverse complement strand
GAACAGAATCAATTCACGTTTGGGCACAATCGAAAAAGCATTTTCACTTCTGCCAGGCAGCGGAAATGTGGTTCTTTCGATGGCTGCGGCGGAACCAGAGTTGTTTCTCGCGCATCTGCATTTGCACGCCCGACGTCATCATGGTCTGCACATACACTGTGCGAACCCGACAAAGCCTTATCAGTGTTTCTCAGACACCAGTCTGACAGAACACCTCCGCTTCAACGTCATGTTCCTGACCGCAGCTGTGCGCAACCTGCAAGGCCACAGCCTCGTGCACTATGTTCCACAACATCTTTCGAGGTGGTCACAAAATCTGACTCGCCGCCGGGAAATCGATGTTTTTTGGGGAACCTGCAGCCCGCCGACCGCCAACGGATTCGTCAGTCTTGGTGTGAATGCCTGCTACGAACCCGAACTGCTGCGCAAGGCGCGAATTGTGATTCTTGAAATCAACCCCAATATGCCGGTCGTGTACGGCGACACGTTCGTGCCAGTTGAGCAGGTTGATTTATTTCTGCAGAGCACACGTCCACTGCCCGTTCTGGCCTGCGAAAAAGCGGACCCCGTCGACAGGCAGATTGCAGCCTATATTTCCGACTTGGTGCCCGACGGCGCAACAATCCAGCTGGGTATCGGCGGCATTCCCAATGCCGTCGGCGAGTGCCTGACTCACAAAAAACACCTCGGTGTGCACACTGAATTGTTCACTGAATCAATGCGAACACTCTATGAGCACGGGGTGATTGACGGAGCTGAAAAAACGCTTTGGCCGCGAAAAATGATTGCAACATTTGTTTACGGTTCGTCCGAACTTTATAAATTTGTCGGAGAGAATCCGGCTTTAGAATTGCATCCAGCCTCGATCGTCAATGACCCGAACCGCATCTGCAGAAACCACCGAATGATCTCTATCAACACCGCTGTGGAGATCGACATCACAGGACAGGTCTGCTCTGAATCCGTAGGGCACAAGGAACTGAGTGGGGTCGGCGGAGCAACGGATACCCATATCGGTGCCCAGCGTTCGCAAGACGGGCGCGGAATCATCGCTTTGCGCTCGACCACGAACGACGGAAAAATATCGAAAATCGCCTTCGAACTGAAAGCCGGAGCCAAAGTTTCTATCAGCCGAAACGACATTGACACCGTGGTCAGCGAATACGGTGTGGCCGAACTCATTGGTTTGTCGGTCGCAGAACGCGCGCAAGCACTGATCAGGATTGCCCATCCAGACATGCGCGACGAGCTGCTCTTCAATGCGCAAAGGGCGGGTTATATCTAAGTTTTTGTCCTTGACCGTCATGGTATCTCTCCGTATTGTCCGCCGAAATTCAAGGGGAGTACTATGAAACGATGCATACTGTCCGTTGCAGTCCTGTCTCTGGTCCTGATGGTGTCCTGCGGTAGTGCGAACAGCCCAAGTTCACGCACCATTTCGACCGTCCAACATGGCGAAGTCATCGTTGAAACAATCGAAATAACGACGGATTCGCAGATCTCTGCAGCTGAGGCCGAAGCTGACATCCGCGCATCACTGTCACATCTGGACAATACCGAAATTCAGGGCAAGCTGACGAACTCCACGGTCGGCGGTCGCGGCCTCGAAAACACCTCTGCGGACAAAATCGACACCATCGTACGCATCGTGAATGCGTTTGCAGATTTGGCACAGCGGGTCGTTGCACCAGACACACCTCTGATGAAAGGCAACATCATCGCGGAGGCTCGTCCTGCAGGACTGGAGCCGATGGCACTGCAAAACAGCAAGTACTCCGGAAAGTCCTACAAAAAACTTTTCAAGAGTCTGCTGGGCTTCAAGCTCGTCGAAGTAGAATACAAGATCGCATACTCATATGGAGCTGATAACAACGGCAAAGGACAGTACATTCCTCACGTTCTTTTCACTCCGATGAAAATCGTCCTCGATCCACTTTGGCACCTTGAGGCTGACTCCCTCTCGCTCGCTCCAAGAAATTGCGGTACCATTGAGGACCCCATCGCGGCATTGGAGTTCAATCTCGCCTTCAAAGCGAAAGGTCTGACTGGCACAATTATGGCCACAGATACTTTTTCGTTGAATGCTCAAACGGGTGAACTTGTTGCCGACGGGAGGGATTTTCAGCCCTAGTTTCTCAATTCTCAGCAAGGAGCGCAGAGAATGAACAATCCTACGGAAGGCAGCCCGTCCGCACAGACTCTCAGCGCGGGGATCATTCCCCGCACATCTTCCTCTGAAATCGTTGAAATGAGTTGGTTCGCACCCATCTGCTCGGATGACTTCGAGTATCTGGGAGTCACCGAGTCCCGTCTGAAAAGTTCGTGGGCTCATGTTTCCAAAATTGCTCTGGAGGCGGAGCGGCAGGGATTCGACAACATGCTTTGTCCGAGCAGCTATCAGGTCGGACAGGACACACTCACCTTCGCAGCCGCTCTCGCGCCACAGTTGAGAAAAATGAGTCTGCTGGCCGCCATCCGCTGTGGCGAAGTGCATCCCGCTATGCTGGCGCGCACACTTGCCACACTCGATCACATGCTCGAGGGGCGGCTTACGGTCAACATCATTTCATCCGACCTTCCCGGCGAAACTCTCGACTCAAAAACCCGCTACGCTAAATCGCGTGAAGTCTGTCAGATACTTCGCCAGTGCTGGACTCGCGAGGAAATTAATTTCGAAGGCGAGTTCTACAAACTGAAATTGCCTGCGGCGCCATGCAAACCCTACCAGCAAAATGGCGGCCCACTGTTGTATTTCGGTGGGCTCTCTCCCGACGCACTGGACCTGTGCGCACGCGAATGCGACGTTTTTCTGATGTGGCCCGAAACCGAAGATCGTCTGCGTGCCCATATGCAGGAGATGACCAGACGGGCCGAAACGTATGGCAGAAGGGTTGATTTTGGTCTGCGCGTGCACATGATCGTACGCGAAACAGAGCAAGAAGCCCGCGCTGCTGCCAGAAAACTCGTTTCAAAACTCAACGACGAAAAGGGCAACGAAATCCGCAGCCGCGCGCTCGATTCAAAATCTTTCGGCGTCGCCATGCAGGCGGAAATGCGCACTCTGGCCGACGACGACGGATTTGCAGAAGACCTGCTCTGGACAGGTGTCGGCAGGGCGCGCTCAGGTTGCGGTTGCGCGCTCGTCGGCACACCCGATCAGATTGTCAGCAAACTGAACCGCTACGTCGACATGGGAATCCGCTCATTTGTCCTTTCAGGATATCCGCACTTCGATGAATGCGGTCTGGTTGGAAAATACGTTTTACCGCGATTTCGCAGAGGCAAACTGGCCGAAATCCAAGGCCGCATTCCAGCTTCACTTCCCAACACGCCGCTTGGCGCCGGAGTCCGTCAATGATGAAATCTCAACTCTCTCCCATGATCTTTGGTGCGTGGCGCCTTGCTGACAACAAATCTGAAGCCACTCCTGATGTCGTTGCCCGTAAGATTCTCATGGCGCTCGAACACGGCATCACGACCTTCGACCATGCAGACATTTACGGAAACTACGAATGCGAAAACCTGTTCGGTCAGGCGATGGCCAAGCACTCCATTCCACGCGGCAAAATTCAGCTGGTGACCAAGTGCGGCATCAAGCTTGTCTCGGACAACCGTCCAGAACATGCTCTAAAAACTTACGAAACCACGCGGGCACATATCGTACTTTCGGTTGAAAATTCGCTCAAAAACCTGCGCACTGACGTCATCGACCTTCTGCTGATTCATCGTCCCGATCCGCTCATGAATCCAGCTGAAGTCAACGAAACGTTCAATGATCTGCACAAGCAGGGCAAGGTAAAATCATTTGGTGTGTCCAACTTTTCGCACTCGCAGGTGCGCATGCTGCAAAGCAGGCTGAACATGCCGATTGTCACCAACCAAATCGAATTCTCGCTGTTGCACACAGACCCCATGTACAACGGACAGCTCGATCAATGCGTTGAACTCGACATGATTCCGATGGCATGGTCACCGCTTGCCGGCGGCAGACTTTTCAGCCAGAACGATGCCCGTTCGACCCGTGTCCGAGAATGCCTCAACGAGCTGGCGAAAAAATATCGTGTCACGCATCCCGAGACGATCGCATATGCATGGCTGCTCAAACATCCGTCCAAGGTCGTTCCGGTTCTGGGAACAGGCCAGGAAGACAGACTGAAAGCCGCCATGAGCGCACTCAAGGTTGAGCTTGAGCACGATGACTGGTTCCGTTTGCTCAGAGCATCGGTCGGTCACGATGTGCCGTAAGGCTTTCTTCGCACGGTTCGCACTGGCACTCGTGGTGCTTGCAGCCGCCTGCACAAAAAACAACGAAAAATCCGTCCTGAAAGTCCTGACTTTCCGCGACAGACAGTCGTCTGCGCTGCGCGAGGCCATTCCGGCATTCGAGGCATTGCACAAAGTCCGCGTGCAATTCGATGACATTCCGGCATCGACCGTCGCAACAAAAATGATGACTGATCTTGCCGCAGGCGGGACTTATGACGTCTATGCCGTCGATGAACCGTTTATCCCTCAATTTCATGAGGCACTTTTGCCGCTGGCTCAGTGGCCCGATGCACCTGCCGCGGATGAATTGGGGAAATTCGAGAGTAAGGCTGTTGAAGCCGCAACTGTCAACGGCGGACTTATCGGATTGCCTGTCAACGGAAACGTCTATCAATACATCTACCGCCGAGATCTATTCGAATCGGCGGAGGAAAAGTTGGCCTTTGAAAAGCGCTTTCAAAGAGCGCTGAAGCCAGCCGAGAATTTGTCGGAACTCGTTCAGCTGGCGCAGTTTTTTCATCGACCTCCCAAGCTCTACGGCTTCGCGCCGTTCACCAAAATGTCCGAAGGAACCACGGTTGAATTTCTCTGGCTGCTGGCAGCAGCTGGTCATCCGCTCGGCCACCGGTCACCGCCGCCCGACGCGACCGTGATTCAGACTGCGCTCAGCACTTATTCACAACTGATGCAGACAGCTCCGAAAGCGGCGCGGGCGTGGCACCACACAGAGCGGATGTCGGCCTACGCCAAAGGCAAGGTGGCGCAGATGATGACTTGGAACAGCTTCTTCTTCGACCTCGAAGATGAATACAAGTCGCTTGTCGTCGGTCGCACTGGATTTGCAAAATCTCCCGGCACCTCGGCCACGAGTCTGGCCGGTACCTGGATTGCCGGTGTGCGCAAAAACTCACCTCAGACAGCTGTCGCGAGTTCGTTCATCCGGTGGTGGACCTCGCGCACGGTCAATGAAACTCTAGTGCGCAAGGGACTCAGCAGTGCACGCTCGGATGTTCTGACAAACCCCGCTCTTTCAGCAGATTTTCCTTGGCTCGCAACAACCCACATCAACTTCGGCAATGCATTTCTGCGTCCGCGGCACAAACAATACCGCGCGGCATCTGATGAAGTCAGCAAGGCCTTCACCCGCTGGGTGGCAGGTCAGACGTCCGATCTGGAGGCAGCGCAAAATCTGCGCAGCGCTCTCGAGCGCATGGACGAACTGGCGATGGGCCGCACGGCGCGAAAGGAATCACGCTGATGCTCAGTGCAAAATCGCAGCGCTCGCTGCTCGTTTTTCTTTTCCCCGGCTGCGCTCTTCTCACTCTGCTGATTGGCTGGCCTGTGCTTGAAAGCGCTGTCAGTTCTCTCAGTGTGACAGCCAACAATACAGGACAAAGCGACACTTTTGCCGGTATCGCTCACTATAAGACTCTACTCTCACAGAGTTCATTCTGGAATTCCCTGTGGCTCGCAGCTCTCTTCACGATGACGACCACCGGATTGGAGCTTGTCATCGGCCTTGCTGTCGCGCTGTTTCTTTATTTTCAGCGCAGCCTGCCGCGTGTTGTGGAAATACTACTGATCCTTCCGATGTTCATTCTGCCCGTCGTTTCGGGACTGACATTTCGTTACATTTATGACCCCAACGACGGTCCGCTGTCTTTTATTTTCGATCGGCTGGGCTATGAACCCGCCGCTCCGCTGGCCGATTCCTTTTGGGCTTTTTGGTCGATTGTCCTGCAGGACATTTGGAGAATGTGGCCATTTTTATTCCTGATCATCTACGCAGGTCTCAAAGCTCTACCGCGCTCCGCTCAGGAAGCGGCTCGCATGGATGGCGCAACGACTGCTCAGATCATTCAATTTGTCCTTCTTCCGGCCTTGCGCCCGACGCTGGGTATTGCCGCTGGTTTGAAGATCATGGAGTCATTGAAGGTTTTCACGGAAGTTTACGTCATGACGGGCGGCGGTCCTGGTGAATCCACCTCGCTGCTCTCGCTGTTTGTTGTGAAACAGGCCTTCCATTTCTTTCAAGTGGGCCCTGCATCCGCGGCATCCATTCTTCTGCTCGCACTGGGAATGAGTTTGGCTTGGACGGTCACCCACATGCAAAACCGCCCTGCTGTTGCTGGAGGTGTGAGCCGATGATGGACGCACAAAAACGCCCTCTGCCGGGTTATGCCAAAGCCATTGTCGCGTTTTTGCTTTTTGTTCAGCTGGCACCGATTCTCATCATCATTCAGACAGCATTCAAAACACCGCGCAGTCTGCTCGAGAGCGGCTCGTTTTCGCTGGACGGCTGGACGCTGAAAAACTTTCACCGCATTTTTGTTGAGCAGAGCCTGGCACCCGACCTGCTCAACTCAATCGGCATCGCATTCGGTTCTATGGTGCTTTCCGTCAGTTGCGGCTCGCTGATGGCCTTTGCACTCACACGCTGGCAGGGACCGGCGCGCAAGCACCTGCTGACAACACTTTTGGTGGCACGGCTGTTGCCTCCGGTCGCGCTGGCCTTGCCTCTCTTTCTCGTGCTGCGGGGGCTCGGTTTGCATGACACACACGGTGGTTTGATTCTGGCGCACACGGCGCTCAACTTTCCACTCGCAACGTGGATTCTGATGCCGTTTATGGACGCCGTTCCGCGCGCACTTGAAGAAGCAGCATCACTCGATGGTGCAAGCCGCGCACAGACGTTTCTTCAAGTGGTTCTGCCCGTCAACAAAACAGGCTTGGTTGTTGCCGCGTTGTTTTGTTTTTTTATGAGCTGGAACG
>JBEDKY010000460.1:0-5444 GCA_041171905.1 Pseudomonadota bacterium | reverse complement strand
AGCAGATATCCTCTGATCCGTGCAGACGTCCTGCGCTGGCTGGAAGAATTGCCTGATAGCATTAAATTCGACCTGATTTTCCTTGATCCTCCCTCGTTTTCAAATTCGAAGAAAATGGATGGAACATTTGATGTTCAACGCGACCACGAATGGCTGATTGACATCTGCATGCACCATTTGACTCCGCAAGGCGTGTTGTTTTTTTCAAACAACCTGCGCAGCTTCAAAATGTCTGAAAGCGTGATGAACCTGGCGTCGGTGCAGGACATCACGCGCCGGACTCTGCCGCCCGATTTTCGCAACGAGCTCATCCACCGCGCTTGGCTTCTGAGGCACAAACACGGTGGAAGCAGCTGATTCAGATTGTGGTTGCAGATTACATACTGGTTTCGCCTGAACCCTCGCCTTCGTCAGCGACGTCATCAGCTTTTTCCAGTGCCTGTGCGAGTGTCGGGTCGCCGACTCCGTAAACCGAGCGGATGCGAACGATGTCGCCCTTGCTCAGCCGCCGTGTGATCATTCCTTCACCAATGAACAGCGACGGGTTCATCACGCTGAATCGATCCTCGGTTTCTTTGACGTGGGAGAGTCCCAGCAGGTGTCCGAGCTCGTGTATCGCCAAGCTCTCCATGTCCACAATCGTGCGTTTGCCTTCGCTGAACTCGTCGAGTGAATTGCCGAAAACATAGAATTCCGCGTTGTACCGAATGTCTGCTTTCACGATAGACGCAGAGTCTTGTGGAGAGTTTTCCCAAATCGTAGTGGCCAAGACGCTGTTGGGTTTGCCGGTCGCTCCGAACCAGTTGTTGTCAAAGTAGTTGCCGTTTTTACCGTCACTGAGTGGTTCGTAGAGCTGCCTGAAATCGGCACCTTTCTTGGTCTCCTGCCCGTCGTAGGCAAATAAGCTTTTACCCACTGCCATTTCCCACGCCTTCATTGCAGCCTGCAGCTGTTTAACTACGCCAGGCGCAATTTCGTCGCTGGTGACAAAACGGATGGGAAGGCTTCTCTTCCAACCGGCTGAACTGTGAACGCCAGGAAGGTTTCCCGAACTCAGGTTCGAACCACTGGACTGTGTGTTTGCTCGGTCGACTTTGTCTGCGACCTCTCCATGCACTGATATTCTGTAGGACTGCGCTCCGCATGCCACAAAGCCGCCCATCAAGGTCGATACAGCAGAAGTTGCGGCCACATACGCCATGACGAGATTCCGTTGTTTCATGAGCGTGTCCTCCACCCTCGTTACATAGATGCCATCGGAAGTTTTGCGGCGATGTATGAGGGGGGATTTAAAAAAGGTCAGGCTCTGAAATAAATCAGTTACAATTCAATGTATTGTGAAAGTGTGCGGTTGCTTCCGGACTCGACAAAGAAAATCGTAACGCGTTTTATGGCGTCCTGTCTGGCCGGAATAACAAGTTCGGTCGGCCGGAGCCTTGAGAAACGAACCAGCTCCCCGTCGGCACAGCCATTGCTTGGCGCTCGTGCTGATTCGACTTTGAATCCGCCCGGCAGTGCCAAAAAGCCCGAAGCAGGGCCACGTGCTGCCATGGCTACAGCAGCTGAGCCTTTGGATTCCGAAGTTGCATTTGCCAATTCAGCAACTCCACAGACCCTTCCGGTCCAGCTTTGGCTCTTGTTTCTTGCTGTGTTCACAAGTTGGAAGTGCAGCGTTGTCTGGCCGTTCACTTCGGTCGCGTGTCCCTGTTCAACTTGAACTCCCACGAGTCCGGACGGACGGCCCACAACGGGATTGGCAGCCGCCGAGTCTGCTGAATTGGTTGAATCATTGGACGGCGTGGTCACCTGCGCGACGGTTTTTTCGTTCGTGTTGCTGTTCGCTTGCTGTGTCGCAGTTTCTGCAGACAGCTTGGAGTTGCCTTTGTTGGCCGCATTTTTAGCGTCGTTCTTTTCGTTGCGCGCGAGATTTGCACTCACAGTGCTGAGACTCGACAAACTTGATTGCAGGTTCGCCAGAGTGTTGTCCGAGGTGTTCGCCGCAACTTTCACCTCTCCTTGGCTTGGGGATTGAATCTCAACCGCGATTTTTCGGGTGAGGTCGGTTTGCGGGTCAGATTCATTGGCCATTGCCAGCTGATTTTTCTCGTTGGTGACTGCGTATGATGTGATGGCTGATTTGAGCTCGCGGATGTATGCGTCTTTGGCCGATAGCTGGCTTCTGTTTTGCCGGTAGAGGTGAAGAGAAACACCCGCCGCAGTGAAGAACGAAAGTGTCAGACAACCCGCGATGGCCAGATTGCGGATGCTGAATGAAGTCGATTTTGTTTTGGACGCATCTGTGAAAAAAACAATGTGCAGGCGTTTGTTCCGCGAATTTTTTGGAGCTGTCGTTACCATATCTGCCGCACCTCCCATGTGCCGCTCAGCTCAATTCAAAGCTGCTTCGCAGGACTCCTCAACGCCCTTTGCGCAGTTTCCGACTTCGGAGACCTGTACCATTTCTCAGCTATGATTCTGTAGCGATCACCTTCCCACTGGAGATAAAGAAACTTGCGACCGAAATCAGAGTGTTTCTTTGATTTATAGTCCTGTAGGAAAACCACCAAAAGCTGATCCTCGAAAGCGACAATCTTTGGCTCACTGATCGTGACCTGAATTTCGTTGCCGCGCTCGTCACTCAATTTGGACTTGAATGATTGCCACTGGTCCTTGTTCTTGCCGAGTGAGCGAAAGTTTTTCGAGTAGTAGGACATGTAGGATTCAAAGCTCGATGACTCCCAAGCTTTGCGCCACGCATCGACCATTTCAAGCGCCTTGCGGCGTGTCGGAATGAGCTCGTCGTCGTTGGCTGAGGTCATTTCCTTGGTGATGACCACTGGCACTTCAAAGAAGTCGATGTACTTTTCGAGGTCCGAGATATCTTCGTTGCTCAGCACGACACAGCCCTCTGTGTCGAAGGGCTTCTGCAGTCGGGATGGATCATCGGTTGAGTGAATCCAGATTCCGTACCCGGACTTCCTTTGCCGTTTGTCATAGATGTTCGGGTAATCGAGAGTGAAAGCCATCCGGCCGTATTTCGGCGGAAGCTCTTCGTCGTTGAGCCGGCCTGTGACGAAGTAGATTCCCTCTGGTGTGCGCAGGTCGCCACGGGCAATTTTATCACCCGGATCGCGTCCGCTGATCGCTCTGTAGGTTTTAATTATTTCGTATTTTCCGTTTTCACTCATCTTGAAAACGGAGAGTCTGTGATGGAGTTTTTCAACAATCAGCGCATACGCCGGAGTGTTGTTGCCCAAGCTGACAAGCGCCTTGGGAGTTCCCTGAAAAATACCGTTTGCGGAGAATCCATACCTGCCATTCACGAGAGGAGCTGTGGCTTTTGAAGGCGCCGGCGCCGCGACAAGCGGACCGATTTTTCCGTCCTGATGCGCATTTGCCATCATCATCTCGATGCGTTTCTGTGCTTCGGGAGTTTTGAGGCTGTGTCCGATGGGCTTCTCGGGGCCGGCAACAACCGGAACAACTGCTGCTGGTTTTGCTGCCGGAGCGCTTTCGGTCTGGGAAGAGTTGCTCGCGGACTTGTGCGCAGTCTCTGCGGCTTCATTTTCGCCTGCCGCGGGTTGTATTTCAGTTTGCTGTTTTGGTTCCTTCACGGTCTGAACCACTGCGCTGATGTTCTCAGCTGCGACCGGAACTTCGCCCGAAATGACCTTTGTCTTGGAGGTCGCTTGTGCAGTTTTGCCTTGCACAATGGCGCTCTCGGAGCTCGCCGTCAATTGACCGGCAAACCCGACAGAAATCAATACAGACAGACACTTGAACATGGTCCCACCCATTTTCGGGTGGCCTTGTTCGGATTTCCGCTCTGTCTCTTTTGACAACATATACGTCTGCTCCAAATGCCCAACTAAACCCTTTATCGGCGGTGCTGACCAACATGTTAATTCCTGCACTGATTGCCGGAATCGTGAACGGGCCATGCTCCCCCTTGGAAGTTGCACATTAAAACGATAACAAGTCCTCGAGCGGCAGACAAAACGCCAATAGGTCTTAAATGTCAATTCAATGCCAAGGTGGGCAGTCCATGGTTGGTCGGGAACCATCTAAAATACGCCAATGGAGCGACGTGACCACTGCTGCATTCTCTGGTTTGGCAGGGAATTTTCCGGCCGAGGAGTGTCTCAGGCAGCAGCACTCTGGGGTGTGGGGAGAATTGACGCCCGCGCGATTCCCGTGCCAAAAATCTGACACCGAAGTTGCGTGCCTCGGATGGAGTCTGTCTATGCCGGCAGTCTTCGCTGCGCCTTCGACTGCAAGTGGCTGCCCTTGTGTGCGCGGACGCGGAATGCGATTCGGCACGCTTATTGATGTGGCTGATGAGTTCCTCCGCCATGGTGAAAAAGTCCTGCCGAATTTGCCCGAGCGCTTGGATGTGGTGTCAGTTGTTTCGTCACAGGCAGATTTTCTTGCGGCTATCCTCGGTTGGTGCTGGCAGTCGGCGTCATTGGGTTACGTCGCCCAGCAAAATGTCGCGTGGCTTGAGGACATCGTTATCGCTCAACTGAATGCTGGTCAGCGTCAATCCCTGCGCTGGTGGTCGCGGCTGTGTGAGTTGTCAGGACTCGTGCAAAACCAGAATTTCAGCATCGTACTGCGACGTTCACTTGAGTTCATGTACCGGAAGTCGATGATCAAGGCCATTCATGAGGTCGTCGATGGCATTGTTGTCAATGAGCGGCAACTGGTTGTCCTCGCCATCGACGGACATCCGTTGGCGCCGAGCGGTTTTCATTCAGAAAAAAATATGTGGTTGGAAGCTTTCCTTTCAGCCATCGATGAGCGGTCACTCGGTTTGTGCTTGATAGCAAAGCAGCCTTTCCTCGATGACGATGCGCGGCATTCCTCTCGCACACGGTCTGAATACCGCTGGAGGGCGAAACACGCAGGGGACGGAACACAATTTTCTCTCCAGCAGGTTTTGCGCCGGGGTGCTTGGGACAGGCTTTGCGAAGCGCTGGCCAGAGGAGAGGCCATTCTCAAACGATTGTCCTGACGCACTCGTGGGCCTTCGGCAGCCAGTTTTGAAAGGTGAATTTAGTGGCAGGTTTTTTGGGCGCGATCATCACCCTTTATGAGCGTTTCATCAGAGCCCGGACGTTTGTTTTTATCGCAATACCTGCGTTGGTTGCTGCGATTGCCGGTGTGTGTCTTTTTGAAGTCAATTGTCTGCAGCTGTTGTTCGCTTCCTCGCATGATTTGACAAGATTCGTTCTGCTTTTTCTTGTCGTCGTATTCATGCTGCTGGTGTTGAGTTTTGCCTTGTCGCTGTTGTGTCTTCAACTGACTGCTGCAGCGCAGGCTGCGGGTCTGGCGGAAACAGCCGTTTTGGTGCTTTTTGCGGCCGCCTATGCCTCCGTTGCAAGACAATCGCTGATTCACCCGATGCTCTATCTAGTGACAGGGAAGATTTTGGTGACTGTTTT
>JBEDKY010000459.1:0-9435 GCA_041171905.1 Pseudomonadota bacterium | reverse complement strand
CGCGCGTTCCAGCGCTTCTTCGTCTTCGCGCTGAACGCTGACTTTTTCAAAGACAAAGCCGTTCACGAGGTGGGAAAGCTTTTCCCGCAGGAGCTTGGCGCCGTCCGACAGTCCGTCACTGCCGCCAACCATTTTTTGCAAACCGCTCGCGCGGCTGCTGATCTCGATGAGGCGTTCTTTCGCAGCATCGCGTTGTGCTTTTGCTGATTCAACACCTTCGCTGAGAATACTGAGCTCGGCGTCGAGTGCTGCGCGTTCGCTGGCAACCGACTCCAAACCGCTTGAAAGTTGATTGAGCTGCGATTCAACAGAGCGGCGGTCGGCCGCAAGCTGACCGCGCTGATTCGCGAATTCGCGCAGTTGTTCGTCGCCACGTGCCTGTGCGTGGTTGGCCTTTTCGATGGCTGCGAGGGCAGTTTCGTTGCGTGAGCGCAGTAATTTTGTGCCGTCTTCGAGTGCGCGTATTTCGGCGCGCAGTTCTTCGCCACGGATACGCTCGACCTGCAGCGATTCGTCGCATTCTTCGAGTTGATATTGCAGCGTCTCGCTTTCGGCATCGAGCTGGCGCAGTTCACCATCCGCACTTTCGAGGCTTGTCAGCATCTCGGTGTGTCTGGTTTCCTCGCGCAAAAGATTTTCCCGCTCAAGCGTCATTTCCTGAGAGAAATTTGTCTTGAATTGAATGCGCTCACTCTTGCGGTTGGCGATGTGCCCAAGACGCTCGCGAAATTTTGTCAGTGCAAGGCGTTTTTCATCAAAGGCATTTTCCAGGTCTTTGATCTGGGATGTCAGTTCAATCTGTTCGGCCTTTAGTTCGTTGGCCTCGCCTTCCCATTGGGCGGCTTCAATAGTCTGCGACTGCGTCTCTTTGTTCTTTGACTCAATTTCGTCACGCAGCTTTTTAGCCTTGGAGCGGAAAAAGCCGATGCGATTCGAGAGAACGTTGATTTCCTTGTCGCGCAACTCGCCCTGCAACTCCAGCTTGCGCTGAGCTTTGACGACCTGTTCGCTCAGGTTCTCGACCTGCTTGGTGATTTCGGTTTCGATTTCGCCAAGGTTGCGCAGCTTTTCGCCGGTGGATTCGAGGCGTTTTTCGGCCTCCTTGCGGCGTGTCTTGAAGATACTGATTCCCGCGGTTTCTTCGAGGATTTCACGAAGGTCATCGGGCGAGGCTTGAATGATACGATCGCGTTTGTCCTGCTGGATGATCGCGTAGCTTTTTGAGCCAAGTCCGATAGCAAGCAAGAAGTCAACGATGTCCTTCAGGCGGCATGGTTCTTTGTTGAGAAAATATTCGCGTTCTCCACTGCGGTAAATGCGCCTGCCGATTGAAACCTCAGGAAGGTGGAGAAACTCCGGCGGACAGCGCGAGCCGTTGTTGGTGAACGTCAGAGTGACTTCTGCCATGCTCAGCGGCTTGCGGCTCTGTGAACCGGCAAAGATGATGTCAGTCGGGTCGTCGGCACGAAGGCTCTTTGCCGTTTGCTCGCCCATGACCCAGCGGACGGCGTCGATGATGTTTGATTTGCCCGACCCATTTGGGCCAATGACACCAGTGATACCGTCGTGGTACTGAACGGTCACTCGATCGGCAAAGCTTTTGAAGCCATGCATCGTGATGGATTTGAGCTTCATAGGTCGTCGTCCCGAACTTATTCTTCGTGTCTTAGTATGGCAGGCACACTAACTCAGGAGATCGCAAATGGCGAGTCCCAACCCCGAGCAACTCCTCGAAGCATCGCAATGGCCCCTGCAATGGGTGCGGCTGCTCAAGGATTTCGCTCTTGATTTGGGTTGTGTTGCAGTCCTCGGGCTTCTTGTCCAGTGGTTCGCCCGAGCACTGCCAGCAAGGCGGCAACTCATCCTTTTTATTCCTACAGTTGTTTTGATTTTGTTTGCGGCAAGAGGAATGCCTGAAGTTGTTGCAAAACCAATTCTTTCGCGTGCCGCAAGATTGCCACAAGAGGCATGCCGGAACGAGTTTTCAGCGCTCGTGGTGTTGGGCGGGGGGCTTGCGGGTCCAGATGATTTGGCTTTGTCGAGCCAGTCGCGAGTCCGTCATGCTGCCCGATGGCTCAGTGTTCTTCCCAAGGGCAAACGCGACCAATTGCGTATCGTCTTTAGCGCTGGCCCCACGCTGGAGGGTTCGCTGCGACCCGAGGCCGCGCTGATGAAGGAATCCTTTTCGGCATGGCGGCAGGATGTTTCCGAGTCGCAGCTGCTTGTTGAAGATAAGTCTCTAAATACACACGACAATGCGACCGGTGTGGCCACGTTGTTGGGTGAGCGGGGCGGCGGTCAGACAATTGCACTCGTGACAAGTTGGTTGCATATGACTCGGGCCTTTGCGGCATTTCGCCAGGTGGGCTTTGTTGTTTGTCCGGTGCCTTCGCCGGCCGTTGAACATACCAGCGAGGGCTTCTTGAATTTTCGCAATGGCGATCGCACGGTGCGGGTGCTGAACGAATACGCGGGCATCGCAGGCTATCGTCTGATGGGCTGGTTGTGAGTCCCCTCGAGGAGAGAAAAAACTATGGCTAACCTTGGTGTGAATATCGACCACGTGGCGACCATCCGGCAGGCGCGCGGGACCCAATATCCGGATCCGGTCGAAGCGGCCGTGCTTGCTCAACTTGGCGGTGCCGATCAAATCACCGTCCATCTGCGCGAAGATCGCCGTCACATTGTCGACCGCGACGTTCGTTTGTTGCGCAGTGTGCTGCAGGTGCCTTTGAATCTTGAGATGGCTTGCACGAGCGAAATGGTGCGCATCGCGCTTGAGGTGAAGCCGGACATGGTGACTCTTGTTCCGGAAAAGCGTGAGGAACGGACGACGGAAGGCGGGCTTGATGTCGTCGGACAACTCGCTTCGCTGACCGACGCTGTGCGTCTGCTGCAGGGCGCGGGCATTCCGTGCAGTCTTTTCATTGAACCCGAGCAGGGTGCTGTTGATGCAACCATCCGCACAGGCGCACAGATGGTTGAATTCCACACGGGCCGTTACAGCGAAGTGCTAGCTGCCGAACAGTCGGCTGAACTTGCAAGGATCACTGCGGCCACGCTCTATGCACATCAAAAAGGAATTGCACCGCACGCAGGTCATGGATTGAATTATCGCAATGTGGTTCCGGTCGCGCGCGTGGCACATATGCAGGATCTGAACATCGGACATAGCATTGTTGCGCGTGCCGTGCTCGTGGGCCTTGAGCGTGCCGTCCGTGAAATGAAAGAACTCATCCGCAAGTGAGGATGAGTTCCTTTTGCCGCTGCAGAATGGATTGACCGCTGCGGGGTGTTTGCTCTCACATTACGGACAAGAAGAGGACACTCTGCTCGGTGTGTTCAGTCCTGATTTGAGAATGTAGCTCACACTAAGGCCACTGCATGCGCTTGCACCCTTGAGTTTATAGTGAGTTCCATCGTCCGCGACGCACTGGGCTGTGAACGTAGTGCCGGATGGAATGAGACAATAATCCTTCCCGTCGACCCAAGTGCTGCCGATGCTCGTTGGTTGTTTCTTGATATACGTCCCCGATTTCGTGGTCAGGCTCACGCTGGAGGATGACGGCGGTGGAGGAGGCTGAGGCGGATTGTTTTCAGCGCCACCCTGTTGGGCGTCTCCATTTCCTGAATCTGGGGTGCCATTGCCGGGCCCGGAGTTTCCTAAGCCGTTGCCCTTGCCTATCTTGTCGATGATTCCAATGATTTGTTCAAAAGGGTTTGGTTGCGGTGCAGGCGCCGGTTGTGCCGCTGGAGGCTGCTGGACGGGTGGTTGCACTACCGGCTGGTTCTCTCCGACCGGCTGAGTTGCCGGGGGGGTCGCCCCTGGATCGCGTGGTTCTTCTTTTTGCTTTCCCGATTGGTCGTCGTTCGAAGAAGCTACGGCTCTGCAGTTTGGGTTTGATGCCTGTTTGCCGACGCACCCAATGGTGACAGCAGTTCGTGGCGTGGGCACATCTGGTGCACACCCAACGGCTCCTCCCGCGACCAAAAACAGCAATTTGAGTTGCAATTTCATAACGCTCCTCTCCGGAACAAAGAGAAAGTCCGGATCACCTTTCGCCGTATCGGCATAGAGCATTACAACACTTAATTATTTGATATTAGACTAATGATATTGATGTTTTAAAATTAAGTCAGGTTAAATTGCTGCGTGATTTGGCGGGGATGCCTGCTGCGATTTGTCTAAATGTTTGGAAACAGCTAAGACTTCGCACTTCGAGAGATTCTCTTTTGAACCAAAGAATTAGCCTTCGTCGCTAATCCGAGCTTGGGAGATCAGCCTGTGACCCTCATCCGCAGTCATGCCGACACGCGTTCCGATGAGTACCGTAACAACTACAGATATCACGAACAGCTCAACAATGACTTGGCAGAGAAACTCAACATCATACGAGCCGGTGGCGGCGAGAAGGCCCGAGCTCGGCATGCCGAGCAAAAGAAATTGTTCGTTCGTGACCGAATCGCACTCCTTCTTGATGCGGGGACGCCTTTTTTAGAAGTGGCACCATACGCGGCGGATGGTGTCTATGAAGACAATGTTCCAGCGGCGGGAGTTGTCGCAGGAATCGGAAGAGTCAGCGGAGTCACCTGCATGATCGTCGCCAACGATGCGACGGTCAAAGGCGGTACCTACTATCCGATGACGGTGAAAAAACACCTGAGAGCGCAGGAAATTGCGCTCGAGAACCGTTTGCCTTGCCTGTATTTGGTCGACAGCGGTGGTGCATTTCTGCCGATGCAATCTGAGGTGTTTCCAGACAAAGAGCACTTTGGGAGAATCTTTTTCAATCAGGCAAACATGAGCGCGCAGGGAATTCCGCAAATCGCCTGCGTGATGGGTTCGTGCACCGCGGGTGGAGCGTATGTGCCCGCGATGTCCGACCAGACGATCATCGTCAACGGCACCGGCACAATCTTTTTGGGCGGACCTCCGCTGGTCAAGGCTGCTACGGGCGAAGATGTCAGTGCAGAAGATCTCGGCGGCGCGAGAGTGCACACCGAGATGAGTGGTGTTGCCGATCACTTTGCGCACAGCGATGAACACGCGATCGCGATCTTGCGGGATGTGGTTGCGAATCTCGGTCCGCGTGGAGCTGCGAACGCAAAATTGCGCACACCCGAAGCTCCGCGCTACGATGCCGACGAAATTCTCGGCCTGTGGCCGCGTGATTTGCGCAGGCAGGTCGACATTCGAGAAGTGATTGCCCGTGTTGTGGATGGTAGCCGATTGTTTGAATTCAAACAGCGCTATGCGACGACGCTCGTGACGGGGTTTGCGCATATCGAGGGAATGCCCTGCGGGATCATTGCCAACAATGGAGTCTTGTTTGCTGAGAGTGCGCTGAAAGCCGCGCACTTTATCGAATTGTGCACCAAGGAATCCGTGCCGTTGTTGTTTCTGCAGAACATTACCGGATTTATGGTCGGGGCGAATTATGAACGGGGCGGAATTGCCAAGGACGGCGCCAAGATGGTGCATGCGGTTGCAACGGCACGCGTCCCGAAAATTTCTCTGCTGATGGGCGGAAGTTTTGGTGCCGGCAACTACGGAATGTGCGGTCGCGCATACAGTCCAAGGTTTTTGTGGACGTGGCCGAGTTCGCGCATCAGCGTCATGGGTGGCGAGCAGGCCGCTCAGGTGATGGTCACCGTCAAGCGCGATCAGCTCGCGCGCGACGGCAAATCCCTGACCGCCGAACAGGCGGAGGAAATCGCATCGCCCATCCGCGCCAAGTACGAGCGCGAGGGGCATCCTTATTATGCGTCTGCGCGTATGTGGGATGACGGCATCATCGACATGAGAAACACGCGTCATATTCTCGCGGCGAGTCTAGCCGCGACTCTTCATGCTCCTATCGAACCAACTCAGGTTGGTGTTTTCCGGATGTGAAAGGATCACTTGACCATGACTTCACCGACTCAAAAAATCATTCGCATTGCCAATGCCGGAGGCTATTGGGGCGATGATCCGTTCGCGCTGCGCCGGCAGGTCGGCGGTGCGCTCAAGTTGGATTATATTTCGATCGATTTTCTTGCAGAAATCACGATGAGTATTCTGCAGAAACAAAAGCAAAAAGACCCCGCACTCGGTTATGCCGGCGACTTTATTTCTCAGCTTTCCCCGCTGTTGAAGATTTGCAAAGAGCGCGGAATAAAGATCATCACCAATGCGGGAGGAGTGAATCCACGCGCCTGTGCAGATGCTCTGTTTGCGTTGGGTCGTCAGAGTGGTGTGGACCTGCGTGTTGCGTTGGTGGAAGGCGATGACATAGCATCTCGTTTGCCTGAGCTCGTCCGCCAGCCTGGCTGCGGCATGAAGAACATGGAGACTGGTGAGTCGTTCGAAAACGTGCTGCCGCATGTTCTCAGTGCGAACGTGTATTTCGGCGCACTGCCGGTGGTCGAGGCTTTGCGCAGCAACCCTGATATCGTCGTTTGCGGTCGCGTGACCGACACAGGAATAACGCTCGCAGCCATGATTCATGAGTTTGGCTGGTCTGCGGACGATTATGACAAACTTGCCCATGGCATTGTCGGTGGCCACATTATTGAGTGCGGTGCGCAGGCCACCGGTGGCAATTTTACCGATTGGCGCAAGGTCAAGAGTTTTGAAGACGTCGGCTTCCCTATTCTGGAATGTTCTGCTGACGGGAGTTTTGTCGTGACAAAACATCCGAATACCGGCGGACTCGTGTCGCTGCAGACAGTCCGCGAACAACTTCTCTATGAAATGGGCCATCCACAGAGTTACATCACACCCGATGTGATTGCCGACTTTTCGACCATCTCATTGAGCGCAGACGGTGACGATAGGGTGCGTGTTTTCGGAGTCAAAGGCCGCGCTCCCACAGATTTGTTGAAAGTGAGCGTAGCCTACTCGGACGGATACAAAGCGAGTGGAACGTTGATTGTCTCGGGCCCGGACGCACGCGCAAAAGCGGAAGTCTTTTCCCGAATCATGTGGCAGAAGCTTTCTGCCGAATTGCAAAAGGCGGGTCTCCCGCAATGCCGCAAAACAATGACCGAGTATATCGGTGATGATTCAACGCACCGTGGTCTTTCACCGCAACATTCCGCAAAGGAAGTGCTTGTCCGCTTCGGCGCACTGGCAGACGAAAAAGCCGCGTTGCAGATTTTCAGAAAAATTTTACCGAGCCTCATTTTGAGCGGTCCTTCGGGTGTTGCTGTCACCGGTGGAGCGCCGGTGATCAGTGATGTGGTCAGCTATTGGCCTGCGCTTATTCCGCAGGAAGTCGCTCTGGCCCGCGTGTGGGTTGGCGAGGTCAAGACGCCGCAACAGGGTGACGTTCGGCAGCTCACTCAGTCCGGCGAGTTACCGTGGCCGCGCACTGGCGGAACGTCTGAGGTCACCGACGCACCTGCCGATGGACACAGCTGGTCAAAATATAAAAACGATTCATGCCAACGGCTGCCGTTGTGGATGATTGCCCATGCGCGCAGTGGCGATAAGGGTGACACAGCAAATATTGGACTCATCGGGCGTTCACCGGAGTGCTACGCATGGCTGCGCGACAACATCACAGCCACAATGGTCAAGCAGTGGTTCACCAGTATCTGTCGTGGAAGCGTCAATTGTTACAGTGTTCCAAATCTGTGGGCCCTCAATTTTCTGCTTGAGGAGAGTCTGGACGGCGGCGGCACAATGAGCTTGTGCATTGACGCTCAGGGGAAGACACTCAGTCAGGCGCTGTTACGTTGTGAGGTGGATATTCCGCTCGGGCTGCTGTCGACGATCGACACGGTTCACAGGGCGCCGGACAGCGAATTGGTGCGGGGAGTCGGAGCATGAGTCGTTCTGAGCGATTGGATTTAAGCACCGACTACAATGGTAAAACACTTTGCGTTCGTCATTCCGGCCATGGTGTTGTTCGACTGGTTCTCAACCGTCCTGCTGTCCGCAATGCCTTCAATGCAGAGATGATTACAGAGATTAATGATGTTTTGTCTGAGCTTGCGGCAGTCACCGAAGAAAATAAAATGCGTGTCCTTGTGATCGAAGGGGCTGGCGATCATTTTTGTGCGGGCGCCGACTTGGCATACATGCGCGAGCAGTCATCGGCTGGCGAGCCACAAAGCCTGCGTGATGCGCGCGTGCTGGGAACGTTGTTTTTTCGTCTTGCAAGCTTTCCCACCACGGTTGTTTCTGCGGTTCGTGGTGCGGCCATTGGCGGGGGATTTGGTCTTGTTTGCTGCTCTGATGTTGTCATCTGCCAATCTTCTTCGCAGTTCGCTACCAGTGAAGTGCGTTTGGGCATCGTCCCGGGTGTGATCAGTCCATACATTCTTCGCAAGCTTGGTGCCGGACGAGCCGCTTCGTTCATGCTCTCCGGCGAACGACTTTCGGCGTTGCAAGCTTTGAATATCGGTCTTGTCAATCATGTTGTTGATAGCAGCGAGACGGATGTCTTTCGCCAAAAACTTGCTGCGGTTGTCAGTGAGCATCTGAAGGCCGGTGCAAACGCAGCGCGCCGCACCAAAGAGCTGCTGCGAAAAATCCATCCACTCCCTGATCCCGGACTGTTTGAATACACGGCTTCAGCGATCGCCCAGGCGCGCTGTTCGGCCGAGGGAAAACATGGTCTGCAGCAATTCTTTGAAAAGAAGCCTCCTGTTTGGGCGGCCGATGTGAGCGCTGCTGAATTTGGAGAAGTGCAATGAAAAAGCTCGTGATTGCCAACCGCGGTGAAATTGCACGCCGCATTCTGCGCGCCGGCCGTGATTATGGCTGGCGTGTGGCGGTGATCTCTACCCCTGAAGATCGCGATGCTCCTGTGCGTTTTGAAGCCGACACAGTGCTTGAGGTGGACAGCTTCCTCAATGCTGCTGCGATTGTCGATGCGGCAAAGAGTTGGAATGCCGAGCTCATTCATCCGGGCTACGGTTTTTTGTCTGAAAATTCTGAGTTTGCACAGCTCGTGGAAGAGGCCGGTATCAAGTTCGTCGGTCCGACGGCTGTCAACATGCGCGCCATGGGCGGCAAGGAATCTGCGAAGGCCTTTGCGAAAAAATGCGGAGTGCCGACACTCGAAGCTCTTCTGAGTGATGAACTCAAATCGGTTCCCGAAGCACAGTGGCCGGAGGCGCTGCAGAAACGTGGAATCATCGCTCCCTATCTTGTGAAGGCGAGCGGTGGTGGCGGTGGTCGCGGTATGCGTATCGTCGACAACGTGCGCGACCTTGCGGATGCGGTGAAGCGCGCCTCACAGGAGGCACAGGCAAGTTTCAACGACCCGACTGTTTTCGTTGAAAGCTATCTCGTTGCACCACGTCATGTCGAAATTCAGGTGTTCGGCGACGGTAAGGGCGGCGGAGTGTTTTTGGGAGAACGCGAATGCTCGCTGCAGCGCCGGCATCAAAAAGTTCTCGAAGAAGCACCGAGCGCTGTGGTTGATCACGCACTGCGTGAAAAGA
>JBEDKY010000458.1:0-6892 GCA_041171905.1 Pseudomonadota bacterium | reverse complement strand
GAGGGAAAAAAGGAACCTGCCGCAAACCTTGTTCCCTGCAACGTGAACGGCAACACCTTCACTCTCAAAGACGTCTTCAAAAGTTTCAGCAAAAAGGTCGGCAGCAACGTCATCCAATTCTTCCGCACAGATGAATTCAACAACATTTCCGCTGACGACATCAGCGCCGTACCCAGTGAAAACCGCCGCTTGATTGAAGTCGATTATGGCAGCCCAAATGCTCTCGATGCCGCACTTGGCTCGTTGACTGCGATCGTGCCAGCAAACACAAACCTGCCGGTCAGCCCGGGCGGACTGGCGCGCTCGCAGATCACTCCTACTTCGGTGAACAACTTCTCACTCGTATTTACGACTCAGGGCTCGATATCCAGCTGCAGTCTGGTTGATCCTGTGCCAGTTGAAGACCTTGATCCTCCCGACAGCAACAACGGAAAAGATGTCGGCCAATTCTACGTTGGTCCCATCAAAAGCCGCGACGAGATGCTGGCCTCCTCGCTCACATGCGAGACCGGCAAATTTGTACTATCGACAGACACCGTTACGTTTCCTGCGGATGCAACTGCTTCCGCCACTTTGACACTCACGCTCTTCGACAAAGCTGGAAACTCATCGAATGGCGTACTTCTCATTCCACCTTGCACAGCCCCAGACAATGGCGAACGGGTTTGCTGGCAGAATTGATAAAAACAAATGGTGCGGCGAGAAAAAACTGACTCCCGCAACAAAAGTTATCTGGACACAACGTCCAAAGCACTTACGATATTATGAAAATGGGACTTTTTTTGGAGGACTCTTTGCTTCGCGGACTGAACGCCCTCCGTCGGCTCATACTGGTGCTCGGCCTGTCAATTGCAGGCCAAGGCATGGCACAAGACGCCGAAAATTCCACATCGGGCGCAAAGCGCGAGACAAGCGGCAATTCCCAAGATTCGGCACCGGCAGCTGAAGGTAACAAAAAGAGGCCAGCCCGAAAAACGCAAAAACAAGGCAAAGGTAACAATCTGCCGAAAGATGGCGCTGCGAAAGAAGCTTCGCCCACTGCGAAAGAAGCTTCGCCGACTGCGAAAGAAAGTTCCGCAGAGGCTCCCACAACGGAGCAAGCAGCCACGTCTTCATCGGCAAAAGGCACTATCAAGGGAATCGTCGACGGAAAAATCCGTTTTGACTCAAAAGAATTCACCGACATTGCCGTCGGACAAATCTTCATCGTCGAAGGTAAAACACCCGGACAGCTTGCCGCACGGATCGAAGTGACTCAGGTGAGCAAAAACAAAAAACTGGCCGCGGCAAAAGTCGCAAAATTAGAGCCAGAATTTCAGGTCACTGATTTGCTCAATCTAACCGTTCACCGCGAGAGGGATTTCAACGCTCGCTATGGAGAAGAAAGAGTCACAGCATTTGTCGCTCCGGAGGCAATTGTAGGACGAAACAACACGTTGGGATTGCAACTTCACGTCGTCAACTACATACCGCCGGCCGCAAACCTGATCACAGGCGTCGAATTGAATCAGACAATGACTGCACTGGGAGCAGGGACTGAAGTCTTTCTGCCACATGGAAAATTTGGAACGAATTTAAATCGCATCGGGCTCAAGGCCGCATATCTGCAAACTATACCGATTGAAATCATCGGCCGAGTCAATGGCAGCGATGAAACGCAAACCCTGCAGACAGACGCAAAACACATCAAATTCGGCATCGTCTATCGTGCGCGGTCGGCCTCCGGCTCACTTGCAGAATACTGGCTTTCAGCGGGCTACGAAATCATCAATACCAGTGCAAAGATCGCAACAAATACGGGTGCCGGCAGCACAGACATACAGTTTTCACAAGCAGGTCCGGAGTTCGCCGCAGGCAGTGATTTTTCGCCGCTGCCGTTCTTGTATTTGGGCGCAGATTTGAACGTCGGCATTCCACAAAAATACACCAGCACCGACAAGGCCAACGCAGCCGCACTTTCGGGAAAATGGAATCAAATACGCGCGGCCGTTTACGGGGAGTTGCGCTATCCGACCGGAAAGGTCAGGACTAACCTTCTCTCCCTTCAACTCAAGGGAGGGGTATCGTCGGATCAAATTGAGGTCGCAAAGAGCGCAGCAAAAACTGAAGAAAGCTACCTTGCGCCATTCTTCTCGGTCCGTCTTGGATACGCAATTCATTAAAAAACCGGTATTACTGGGGAAATATTTTTTTATTTTTCCTGTAATAACCTCAATTTTTCTCGCCACTCTGCCGATCTAGAGTCAAATGTCGGAGAGGGGGAGAAAGGCCATGGCGCGCACGGCAGCGAGTAAACCGCCCAGCCAACCCATTATAAAACGCAACTTTATTGCGTACTCAGCCGGCATCCTTGTGGTTATTGGATGCTCGGGCCGAGTGGTTTCGCAGGCCGTCAACAACCCATCCTCCTCGCGTGATCTTCTCAAATCAGGAAATGCGGCTGATGCGGTCGACGTCAACAACCCCCTGCCAATCTCTCTGGTCAGTGTCCCCGCAACTGAAACGAGACTGGAGACTTTCACAAGCGTCATCGAGGCCCCCTCAGCCACTCATTACCGTGCTGCCGTTGTCGATGGACGCGATGCCGCCTGCACCTCGCTCGGCGCCCTCAAACCAATATCCGAGCCCTTGTCGGTCAAGATCGGCAAAGCTGGCGGCAAAACGCTTTGTTTGCAGGCTGCGCACGAACGCGGAGCATTTGGCAAAGTCGTCAATTACAGCTTCAACAAGAGCGAAGTGTCGGGCGATGGCCCCGAGCTCATATTGGAGGGCGTTCCTCCAGCCTACACAGCATCTTCGGCCACAACTCTCAGCGTGGTGAGTCAGGATGCCGTGCAGTATAGGGCGAGTTTCGGCTCGGTTTTGAATCCATCAGCACCCTGCAAAACTCTCGAGAAATTTCCGTGGAAGGATCTCTCTCAGGCAGTGTCATTGAAATTTGAATACGATGGCCCTTGGCAATTGTGTGTCGAGGTGCGCGACAGCAACGGTCGCACGAGCAGTGCACCTAAATCATTCCTGTGGACTCGCGATATTGTTTATCCGATCGTGAATCCTCTTCCACTTCCTGACGGTGCGACAACTGAAAGCCAGTTTCAGTTCAATGTCACGGGCAATCTTGTCGACTTTTACCAGCATCTGCTCATTGAAGGCTCAAGCAGCTGCGCGGGCGTCTCATATCCTGCGCCAGTGGCAGCCAGCACGCCGCTGAATCTACAAATTCCAAAGGATGGTTTGTGGACACTCTGCCTTGTGACAGAGAGCAAGAATGGCCAACGCCAGCAGGCGCCGTTCGTAAAAGAAATCAGAAAGGTCAGTCCGGTAGTGACTCCTCCGGTTGTGAACGTTCCGTCGCCAAACGATGGCCAGAGCAGTATTCCGGCTGCGCTCGTCAGCCTGAGGCCGGTTGCAGTCAACAATGCGCGAGTTCCGTTGTCTTCTGCGCGCTCGCTTGTCATTTCGGGATTCAACGTCACCCACTACAAGTCGTTTACGTATGACTTTTCCACAGAGTGTCCCAATACTCCTCCGGCAGGGAGCGCGACTGCAGTGAGCGCACCCATCAACGTTTCGTTCTCACTCGGTGGCATTAAGACTGTCTGTGTCTGGGGAATCAACCGTGCCGCAAATGGCTCCGAGACCACACAGGCGATTGCAACATGGTTCCGTTTCTACAATGACACGAATTTCTCATCAGTCGGCAAACGTATCGTAAACCCGACTGCGATGACAGCAAATCAGGCTGCAAATTCCTGTAGCTGCCACGATTTGTTTTACATCTCCGACTGGACGAGGAGAGCTGTTTCGGTTTCACAAAGACTGCGCAACGACACGATGCCACCCTCGGGCTGGTCCGGTTTGGACTCAAAAAAAGCTTCACTGATGGAGTTTTTGGCGACCGTCCCGGGATATCCCATCGACATGCCGATCACACCGAATTAAATGCCCCGCCGCGGAGCTTAAGCGTCAATCACCGCACAAATCTCAAACCGCAATCTCTTGGAGACGAGCCGACAAGGAGTTTGTTCGGCATTGAAGACGCATGTTCAATTACTCGAAATTGCAAGACAACTCATTGCTAAATGAGAAGAATGAATAGTTGAATGAAAGGTCAGGTAGTTTCTATTCTGGCACAAAGAACGCTACGACGGGGACTCAATGAATTCAAAAAACGAAACGGCCGCATTGCCGTTCGGGAAAATCCTGAGCAAGCTAATGAAAGAACGTAACCTGACGATTCAGGCAATTGCAGACCTCGCAGGAGTCAACAAGAGTGTCGTGCATGGCTGGATGACAGGCACTACGCCTCACGATCTGCGAGCCATCGGCAAGCTGTCGCGCGCATTGGGAGTAGGCTTCCGCGAACTGCTCCTTGGTGAATCCGAAACGCCAATCACGCTAAATACTCTTGATGTCATTTTCGACAAACAAGATATTTTCGAAGGGCTTTGCGAGGTCAAAATTCGCAAGATTGTTGCCAAAAAGAATAAGCAATAAAAAAAGACCATCTACAGATGGTCTTTTGATGCCTGGCAAAGAGCACGCTTCGCTCAGAAGCATGGCTTCTTCACACGACTGGCAGAGCCCAATTCTCCAAGGTGTTTTTCACCGTCGAAAGGAATTTTCCGCTGTCTGAGCCATCAATCACACGGTGGTCAAAACTCAGCACGACGTGGCAAGTTGTGCGGATAGCAATCGCATCGTTGACGACAACCGGCTTCTTCACCATCGCACCGATTCCCATGATGGCGACCTGCGGCTGGTTGATGATTGGCTGACCGATGATCGTCCCGAATCCGCCAAAGTTGGAAATTGAAAAAGTTCCACCCTTCACATCATCAGGCGCAAGTTTTTTGCTTCTCGCCTTGTTCGCAAGATTCTCCAGCTCGCGGGCGAGTCCGACAAAGCTTCGTTCGGTCGAGTTTTTGATCACAGGCACGATCAGGCCCCAGTCGAGCGCGACCGCGATTCCGAGGTTGACGTCTTTCTTGTAGACAATGGTGTCGCCGTCTACGCTTGCATTTACAATTGGAACCGCTTTGATTCCTTCAAGAGCCGCATGCATGAAGAATGGCATGAAGCTCAGCTTGAAACCGTGAGTCGCTTCAAATTTATCTTTAAATTTCGCGCGCAAGTCGACAACTTTTTGCAAATCGACTTCAATGACGCTGGTGACGTGCGGGCTTGTGCGCTTGCTCATCACCATATGCTCGGCGATCTTCTTGCGCATTTGTGTCATCGGCACGCGCTCGACGCGAACGCCGTCGGCAACTCCGCTGATCTGACCGCCTGTCGAATCGACAGCAGCTGCGGGCGCTGTTTTGACCGGTGACAATGCGGCCTGTGCAGCCGAGGCGACAAGTCCGCTGCCCGTATTCTTGGCTGCCTCGATGTAAGGAGCCAAGTCTTGCTTGTTGATGCGACCGTTCTCGCCGCTGCCCTGTACTTTCGACAAGTCGATATTGTGCTCGGCCGCCATTTTGCGAACAAGCGGGCTGCTCTTGACGCCACGACTGGCATCAGAGTTGTCTGAGTTCGATTCGGCGGCCGCGCTTACAACGGCAGGAGCAGCTTGTTTGGCAGGCGCGGAAGCCGCGGCAGGCGCAGCTGCTGTTTGCGCAGGTGCAGCAGCACCAGCCGATGCGCCTGCACCGCTTTCATCAACAATCGCGACAACAGAGTTCACGGCGACAACCGTTCCCTCTGCAGCCAAGACTTGAACAAGCACACCGCTGACAGGGGATGGAATTTCGGTATCAACCTTGTCGGTCGAGATCTCGAAAAGAATCTCCTCGCGCTGTACTTTGTCGCCGACCTTTTTGTGCCACTTGGTCAGCGTTCCCTCATTGATAGACTCACCCATCTGAGGCATCAAAACATTCGTGGCCATGATCGTCTGTTCTCCAATCAGATATGAATCGCGTGTCCCTTGGCTGCGTGAGCCGCTTCAAGGATTGTCTCGGAGATGGTCGGATGCGGGTGAATGGTGTGAGCCAATTCATCGATCGTCATCTCGAGATTGTTGCCCAAGCTGAATTCTGCAATGAGTTCTGTCGCTTTGGCATGCACAATATGCACGCCAAGAATTTCACCATATTTTTTGTCGGTGAGAATTTTCACAAAGCCGTCTGAAGCGTCTTCGATGCGCGCCTTGGCGATCGCCGAAAACGGGAATTTGCCAACACTGTACTCACGTCCCTCTTTCTTGAGGTCTTGTTCACGATGTCCAATGCTCGCAACCTCAGGATAGGTATAAATTGCACCCGGATTGGTGAGATAGTTGATCGGGCTGCGTTTCTTGCCGCAGATGACATCCACTGCGAACATCGCTTCCGCCGACGCGGTGTGAGCAAGCTGCGGAGTCGGGATGATGTCGCCCACTGCGTACACATTTGCGGCGCTGGTTTTGTATGTCTTGAAATCGACGGGAATGAAGCCACGCGCGTCAGCTTTGATTCCAACGGTTTCAAGGCCGATGTCCTCGGTGACAGGTGC
This sequence comes from Pseudomonadota bacterium, assembly GCA_041171905.1. Lineage (GTDB taxonomy): Bacteria > Bdellovibrionota_B > Oligoflexia > Silvanigrellales > Silvanigrellaceae > RFOM01. The sequence goes on along the minus strand of JBEDKY010000458.1, from coordinate 397 downwards.
ACGGCCAACGCTGATCAGAGCTTTTTCAAACACTCGCGGTGCTGCTTCGCCCTCGACCTGAACTTCGACTTTTCCGCCTTTTGCTGTGATGCTTTTGACTTTGACGCCCGTGAAGATTTCCACGTTCTGCTTTTTGAGGGCTTTGGCAAGCTCCGCAGCTGTTTCGAAGTCTTCGCTCGGAACAAGCTGCTCGCTCATTTCAAAGATTGCAACCTTGGAACCAAAGCGGCCGAAGCACGATGCAAACTCTGACCCGACCACGCCTCCGCCAAGAATAGCGAGGCTCTCGGGCACTTTGTCGATGTAGAGAATGTGATCGGAACTCAGGATGTCCTTGCCGTCGATCTTGATATGCGGCAATTCGCGCACCTTCGAGCCGGTCGCGAGGATAATATTT
>JBEDKY010000457.1:0-14129 GCA_041171905.1 Pseudomonadota bacterium | reverse complement strand
CCAGAAACGCGAACAAGCTGTGCTTTTGCTCTCGACAAAACAATTGTCGCCTCTCGTCGACCAGCCACGAACAGAATTTTACAGCTCGACGCTCGACGAATTGGCAGTGAGCATCAAAAATTACGGTATCCTCCAACCGATTGTTGTTGCACCCACTGACCAACAGGGAAACTACACAATCATCGCGGGCGAGCGCCGCTGGCGAGCAGCTCAGCTCGCCGGACTCGAGGCTGTACCGTGCATTCTTCGTCAACCTTCCGAACACAGCTCCCTTGAACTGGCTTTAATTGAAAATATCCAGCGCGAGGAACTCAGCGCACTCGATGAGGCAAGAGCTTTTTCGAGGTTGATTGACGAACACTCGTACACACAGGACACCTTGGCATCGAAGGTCGGTAAAGACCGTGCAACAATTGCAAACAGCATGCGGCTTTTGAGCCTGCCAACCGAAATTCTCACCGACCTTCAGGCAAAAGTTCTCACAGCTGGTCATGCGCGTGCGCTGTGTTCGCTCGATGAGAAAAAAATGCAGCTCAAAGTTCGCGACATGATTGTTTCAAAGAAACTCTCAGTCCGGCAAACTGAAGACATAGTGAAAGAGCTCAAAAAGGACCGTGACTCCAACGAGCCCGCTGGAACTCCCCAACTGTCTCCTGATTTGCGTCACCTGTGCGACCAATTCAAAGGACATCTGGGAACTAAAGTACGCATCTCGGGGTCGGCAGAACGCGGAAAAATTGAGATCAGCTACTACACGTTTGAAGATCTAGAACGGATTGCCGAGTTAATGCTTTCACCGGGTCTGAACCCACGCCGGCCGATTGAGCCGACACACCGCGGAACAGCGCCTTAAACGAACGGAGTGAACCAGCGCCGATGAAAAAGCCAGACACATCCTACAACGACAGAGAAATTCGAGCGTTTCTCGAAGAGGGTTGTGAATTCGAAGGCAAACTCAATTTCACCGGCGTGGTTCGCCTCAATGGACGTTTTTTTGGAGACATTGATTCGGAAGACACCCTGATCATCGGCGAGACTGCTTTGGTACAGGGAAATATTCGAGTCGGTGTTGCGATTATCGGCGGCCGCATCGTCGGTGACGTAGCTACAAAGCACTGCACAGAAATACTCGCCACGGGCACAATTGAAGGTTCGGTCCACTCACCGACGATGATCACCCATGAGGGCGCACAAATCATCGGTCACATCTCTGTTGTCCGCGAACAGCCTACCCTCACCCTCGTCTCGCCGGCCAATGAACAGGCCGCTCGGACTAGCGTATAAAGTAGAGAAGAAATCCAGCAACTAAAATTCGATAGTAAGCGAAAAGCGTCAGCGGGAATCGCTTGAGGAAGGCGACGAACCACTTCACGCATATGTAGGCCGTAAACCACGCGATCAATATTCCAACGAGCAACTGATGCCTCATCTCGGAATCAATCAGATGCCACGAACTTTTGGCTTCATACAAGGCGGTCCCGCACAGCGTCGGCAAACCCACCAAAAAACTGATTTCGGCCGCTGCGGTGCGCGAAAAACCACGCCAACGACCAGTGATTATCGTTGCGGCAGAACGGCTAAAACCCGGCCAAAGAGCCATACACTGACCCAAACCAATCAGAAGCGCATCAACGAGCGAAAATTGCTCGACGGTGCGCTCTTTGCCTGCGCGGCGACGAGAAAAGAACCACTCATCAGCAAGAATGATAACTCCACCCGTCAAAAGAGCATAAGCAACCACCCGAACTTCAAAAAGCGATTTCACGAAATCCTTGAAGACGAAACCAAAGACAGCAAACGGAAGAACAGAGAGGGCAAAAAAGATTGACTGGATACGCGCACCAATCAAAGCCGCGCTCTGGTCGGACTTACGCGTGAGTAAAGCAAACCATCCACGCAGCCATCCCAGAAGGGTTGGCCAAAACACGGTCACCACCGCAAGAATTGCGCCAGCCTGAACAATGACAAGAAACGCGTCCATTGCTTCGGTCTTCTCCAGCCCAAGAAAATGGCGCGCCAGAATCATGTGTCCCGTGGAACTTACCGGCAAAAATTCAGTGACGCCCTCAACAATCGAAAGCCAGACAGAATCAAGCATATTCATGACAGAAACAACTCCGGTGCGAAGATTATCGCCCAATCAGAGCAAGTTGGCGGCGATCGTCGCCAACGCTGAACGCTCTCCCTTGACGAGGGTCACATGCCCGCCAATGGCCTCGCGACGGAATCTCTCGACGACGTAGGTCAATCCGTTGGAGGCGGCATCAACATAGGGATTGTCGATCTGATAGGGGTCGCCCGTCAGAATCACTTTCGTGTTGTCGCCCGCACGCGTGAGAATTGTTTTGATTTCATGAGGAGTGAGGTTTTGCGCCTCATCGACAATAAAAAACTGATTGGGAATAGAACGACCACGGATATAAGTCAGCGGCTCGACCTCAAGAATCCCCTGCGAAATGAGCTCATGATAACTCTGCGAGAGTCGTTTTCCACGCCCCTGTGCATGTCCGCCAAGCAAGAGTTCCAGATTGTCGAAAATCGGCTGCATCCAAGGATTGAGCTTCTCTTCCAAACTCCCTGGCAGATAACCAACATCACGACCCAGCGGAAATATCGGACGGCTCACCAGAAGCTTTTGATAACGAGCCTCATCGGTTGTTTTTTCAAGACCCGCAGCGATTGCAAGCAGCGTCTTTCCGGTACCAGCAGTACCGACGAGAGTCACCATCTTGATATCGTCATCAAGAAGCAAATCAAGCGCAAAACTCTGCTCGAGATTGCGCGGGTAGATGCCCCAGACATAGTCCTTGCCGCCAAAATTCAACGGACGAAGGGAACCCGTCACATGGTCAAACTTCCCATAGACAAACTGAGATGCCTGCTCCGAATCGCGAAGAATAACGTACTGGTTGGGCATCAGCTCGTATCCTTCCAGCGATACAGAGCCGTTTGCCAAAAAGTCACGCAAAAATCGACCATCGACTTCGAACTCGGCGATACCAGTGTAAAGCTCGTCGATGTTGACCTTATCTGCTTCAAAGTCCTCAACCGCAACACCCAACGCATCGGCCTTGATGCGCAGGTTGGAGTCTTTCGTGATCAGAACAACCGGCAAGGTGGATTTCGACTTGAGCATCAAAGCAACCGACAAAATCAAGTTGTCGGCCTTGCGCTCAAAGTACGACGGCAGCAACGCCATGTCTGAATCGAGCGTCACAAAAACATGACCGCTGTCGGTGCGATCAGGAAACAGCGGAATTCCCGTGCTCAACGATCCACGCGAACGAAGATCATCCATGATTCTGGAAAGATGCCGCGCGTTGCGACCAGTCTCACTCAATCCCTTTTTGAAGGTATCAATCTCTTCAATCACGGATATGGGAATGTAGACATCGTTGTCCTCGAACGAAAAAATAGCATTCGGATTCGACAACAAAACGTTGGTGTCTAGCACAAATTTCTTTTTCAAATTCCAACACCTCGTATCAGGTCGTTTGGCACAATGCGCTTACCTTGCCTTCGATATTAAACTATCATCGCAGGAGAACAAGAGAGCGCAGCAGGACTTTCACAATCAGGACCCAATTATGGCAACTTCTACACCGATCCGTGAGATTCTGGAGTCTATCAACACCGACTCGAAAAAGGACTTCAAAGAAAAAAACTACATCCTGTCGTTTGACGAATACCTCGAACTGGTATCGCGCAAGCCGCATCTGTTGCTCCGCTCCTCCGCGCAATACATGAAGGACATGATCGACTCATTTGGTGTCCAAGAGCAAACGATTGGACACGAGGGTGCGCGACGGCACTTCAAGGTCTTCGAGCGCACACGCGGACGAAACCGGCCGCCGATCGTCGGCCAACACGAGGCACACGAGCACATCTACAAAATCCTCGAACAGTTCGTCCGGCAAGGGCGCGTCGACAAGCTGATTCTTTTGCACGGACCAAACGGTTCTTCGAAGTCATCCACCGCCGAGGCTCTCGCTCAGGCGCTTGAAGAGTACTCACGCACGGACGATGGCGCCATCTACCGATTCAACTGGGTCTTTCCCAATGACAAGCTGGGACACGAAGGACTGAGCGGGACCGACATCGGAAAGAAAATCGGCTTTGGCGACGCGGCGCCGCAATGGAGCAACAAATCGACTTTCGCACATCTCAATGATGACGAGCTCCTCTGCAAAATCGTCAGCGAGCTGAAGGAAAATCCAATCTTTCTCCTGCCGGCTGCAAAGCGACTCTCTTTCCTGAAGATGTGTTTGAAAAAAGCTGCTTCAGAAGAAATTCCGGCGTCTCTCACAGACGGCGATCTAAGCACCAAAAACCGCAAGATTTTTGAAGCACTTCTTGTTGCTTACCATGGTGATCTTGAAAAAATATTCCGACACATTCAGGTTGAACGCTTCTTTTTCAGCTCAAGATACCGCACAGGAATTGCAACGGTCGAACCACAAATGACCATTGACGCGCAGGACAAGCAGATCACCATGGAGCGCAACCTGCAGAACATTCCGACTGTCCTGCAAAACATACGCTTTTACGAGCCGTCGGGCGACCTGATTGATGCAAGTCGCGGATTCATCGAATTCGCCGACCTCCTCAAAAGACCGCTCGAGGCGTTCAAATATCTGCTGACCACAGTGGAAAAAATGAACATCAACCTGACATCAGGTTTTGCCGATCTCGACCTGGTCATGATGGGCAGTGCAAACGAAAAGCACCTCGACGCATTCAAGGCGAGTCCGGATTGGCCATCGTTCAAAGGACGATTTGAATTGGTCAGAGTTCCCTATCTCCTGTCGTCAAATCTCGAAAGCAAAATCTACGAAGAGGACGTGAAGACAATTTCACGAAACCGCACGGTCGGCCCGCACGCTCTCGACCTTCTTGCAAAATGGGCTGTGCTGACGCGCCTGCGTCCGCCGGATCCGGAGTTCTTTGATTTCAACAACCGCAACCTGATCGCGCGACTCGACCCGTTCGAAAAACTTGCTCTCTATGATGGTCTTGAACCGTCCATGCATTTCTCGGACGCCGAAAAGAGCCAGCTCAAAAAACTCGTTCCTGAAATCAAACGCGAATCGCAGGCATCACATTTCTACGAAGGACGCTTTGGAGCGTCGCCGCGTGAAATGAAGATGCTCCTTTACTTTGCCTCACAACATCCAACACGTGATCAGGTGAGTGCACTGGCGGTATTTGACGAAATTGAGAATCTGATGCGCGACCGATCCGTTTATGACTATCTGCAGTTCGAGCCGCGCAACGGATACCACGATTTCCGTGAATTCCATAAATTCATCCGCTTCACCTATGCACAGAACTTCCACCGCGAGTTCATGATCTCGATGAACCTTTTTGACGAAACTCAGTACAACCGCGCATTCGGAAAATACCTCAAGCACATTGTCGCATTCCTGAAAAAGGAAAACGTCGTCAATGACATCACACAAAAGCTTGAGCCCGCGAGCGAAAACATCATGGAGGAAATGGAACAGCTGCTCGGCCTCAACGGCGAAAAACGAGAGCTGCGTGAATCCCTGGTTGCGAAAATCGCTTCATGGCGAGTCGAGAATCCCAATTCCGAACTTGAAATAACCAAGGTTTTCAAAGCCGAACTGCAGACCGTCGAACAGCGCATCTATGAAAGCAAAAAAGAGCTCATCGAACGCGTCCGCGCGGCGATGCTCACCTACGGCACCGAAGACTACGAAAAACTTCCGGCAGAACTTCTCAAAGGATGCGAAGAAACCTTCGCAAACCTGCAGACGAGGTTCGGCTACTCATGGAAGACGACGTGGGAGAGCTTGGTCTTTTTGAGAACTCAGGGTATTTGAGAGAGAGAAAAACCAGGAGATCTCTCTTATGAAAATCCCAATTTTGGGCGTTTTTGTGCGTCCGATTTTGCTGTTGTCTGCTGTTTGTCCCACTGTCTCTCTGGGCTACTCCGAGCGTGTCGTCCTCGACAACGAAAGCTTCACACTCGTTGAGCGATCCATTCTCGATGTGCCGAAACCCGGCTACCTGAGTTTTGTCACCGACCCGTCAAACCAGCAGGCGCATCTGCTGGTTTCAAGTTTTCGTCCATTCGGACACGACAGTCTGTTTTCCATCACGCAATGGGATAAGGGCCTCGCCGATCCCAAACGACTCGACGTCGCAATTTTGAACGGTCAAATCACATGGCCGAATGAAGCACGCATGGCAAACCCGACAACCTTCAAACAAGAGGGAATACTCATTTCCGGAGGTTTTCTTGTCCCGGGCAAATCCACAGGTGCCGTCAGCTTTGCCCCGTGGACACACCCCGAACAACATCTGACGCTCACCACCCCGAAAAAGGGTTGGTACTATCACCGCACCGAAGAGTGGGATGTCAATCACGACGGCTTCACCGACATCATCACGGCACGCGGCACAATACCGATGATGGGAAAGCCTGACGGAGAACTCATCTGGCTTGAAAATCCGGGTCCATCTGACACGGCGACCCCGTGGAAAGAGCACTTCATCGCGCGCGGTCCGGACGTACACTTCAGAATCCTCAACGACCAATCAACCTCGACAAGCGCCCAAACACCGCTGACCATTATCACAACAGAATTTTCAGCAAGAAAGCTGACCGCATTCCAACAAAATGCCGACGGCACGTTCCAACGTCACGTCCTCGATGAAACCCTTGGTGCAGGCTTCGATATTCAAATTATCGACCTCAATTCCGACGGGACGCGCGAGTTGCTTGTCACCAATCATGAACCGGATGAAAAAGCCTCGGTGTTCGCCTACGAATTCAATCCGTCGACGCTCAAGACAACCCTCCGGCACACGCTTCTCACCGGCATCGAAACACGCCAGAAGGGAATCAGGCAAGCATCACCAGGAACAATTCATGCGTTCCAACCCTCTGCCAGAAAAGGATTCAACACACAAAAGCCTTGGATCCTCGTCTCCGGAGACGGCTCACAGCGGGCTCATCTTCTTGTTCCCGCAAGCGATGCGGACAGCAAAAACTGGAAATACACCGAGCACGAAATCTGGAATGCAAAATCAACCGTCGGACAATCCGCCGTCGGAGATCTCGATTCAGACGGGACAATTGAATTGATGATTCCTGCCTATGACGCGAACAAGGTTGCAATCTTCTCGATTGTACCCAAGGCTCTGCAACGCAGTCGGCGGCGCTGAACAGCCGCAGCTTCACAATCAACAAGCCGGACGCAGACAGCGGGCCGGCTTTTTTAATTACCATTCCAAGGGAGAAGTTGGGCGCAGAGAGTTGTTTTCCTGAATCGGAAAAATACCGTCATCACCGATCCACAACAGTGGCGCCGAGGTGAGCACATCACCCTCGGAAGAGCGAACAATTCCCCCCACAAGTCCGCCAAAACCAAGGCCATGGTGTGTGACCGGAGAAAGCTTGACCTCGGACTCTCCGCGGTACTCTCCTTCACCGACCCTTTGCAACGTCATAACGTCCGAATCAATGACGATACGTTCATCGGATAAGGTCGCAACCATCATTTCAATCGGTGCATTCTGAAGAACATTGGCTCCCATCGCCTCTGCTGCAGAAGCCTCCGCAGACGGTGAATGATTCTCGCTCAAACGACTGTAATGAACTTGCAAAAAAACCTGCCCATTTCTGTTCGACAGTTGTCCGCTCAACCGACCGTGTCTTTTTGCGAGAGGAGGAATCTGCAACGGACCAAGCAGCAGAGGTTCGTCGCTCAGTCTCCATTTCAATTGGCCGACAACCGCCGGTTTTTCAGTCTGTGTCGGCAATGTCGACAAATACCCGCGCACTGCCTTCGGTAATCGGACACTCGAAATCCACTGTTGCTTGTCGGTGGATTTATTGAACTGAGCCGGTAACCAAACCACAGGTCCATCGTGCGATTCGTCGAGTTTCAGACCCAAAAGAGCGAACATTGTTCCGCTGCGAACGGGCTGCCGAATTTCACCAGAAGCAAGGGAGAGCAATATCTTCGAAGGACCCTGCCAAGCCATCAGGGCGTTTGCCGACAATGACACTCGCGACGAAAAGAATGGCCAGTCACGCGGGCCACCCAAAACACCAAACAGACTCATAAAGTCGCGGAAAGTACCGGATGTCGATGATTTTCCGCCGCCCTTTGCGGATGATGGTGCACTGGTGGTGCCTGAAGCATTCGTCGAGCGTTGTTGCGCACCGGCGATCTGCCGCTCTTCGTTCGACGTTTCAAAAAATCCTTTTGGCAACTGGCGCCAGACTGACTCCTGTCGTGACAGTTGAGTCTCGAGCGCTGTCCTCAGGATTTGACCTTCTTCTCCGGACACCTTTTTAAACGCGTCACGCAGAGGCTTCTCGGTCAATTTGCCCTGCAGCGGACGGCCGCCAAAAACAGCCTGCCCCATGCGCAGCGCAACCCGGGCAATCGGATCCTCCGTCAAACGGGTGATCGTCTGCGTGTTGTCTCCCACCGGATAAGAAAAGTTGAGCGGACGGAGTCCTTCTAAAACCTGTCCCTCCGGGTGGGCCAACGCCCACATGTTGAGCGTTATCTGGTGAGCAGCCGATGCCTGGCTCTTTGCCTTCACCGGATTGAGAAGATGCGCAGCGAGGTGTTCTTCACGGTCCACCTCGCTGCTACCTGACATCCACAAATGATCATCCTGAGGCTGTACGAGCTTGATGGAGATATGCGGCTCCACTCCAACGCCCTGAAGACTTTGTCCGGCAGGGGTAAAATAATGCGCAACGGTGAGTTTGAGCGCGGTACCTGTGGAGAGCTCAAACAAGCTCTGCACACTGCCCTTGCCAAATGTCCGCTCGCCGACAACCAAAGCACGGCCATGATCCTTGAGAGCTCCCGCCACGATCTCGCTGGCGCTGGCTGAAGATGAATTGACCAATACAACGAGCGGAAGATCAATCTTTATCCCACGGGTTGCCTGCTCAATTTGCTCCTCAAAACGCGAGCGCGTCGAGACAATCCGGCCCTGTCGGATAAAAAGATCGGAAACCTGAATTGCCTGGTCGAGCAGGCCACCTGGATTTCCGCGCAAATCCAAAAGCATCATCTTGAGTTTTCCGCGCGCCGTCAGTTGTGCGTGCTCAAAAAGCGCATAGACGTCCTCGGCTGTGTGATTGGAAAAACCGGTCACGCGGATGTGCAAAACGTCTGGATGGCCCTCAACCAACCTCAATTCAGCGCTACGTGTGGGAATCTCCTCGCGCGCCAGATACGAGCGATAAACTCTGCGGCTCGACGGACGAAAAAACCAGACAGGTGCGGCAGTCTCTACGGCCAGCTCGCGGATTTCGCGCAACACAGAATCCAGCGATCGGAACGCGGAAATGTGATTACCAACCTTGAGCAATACATCCCCTGGTCTGATTCCAGACATGTGCGCAGGGCTGTTGGGTACAACCTCACGAATGACTGGCAGCTCCTGCGACTCATCGATGACCAGACCCACTCCACCAAACTGACCGCGCGTGCCGCTGCGCAACTCACGATACTCATCGTGCGTCATGTAAGAGCTATGCGGATCGAGTTCATCGAGAATGCCGTTGAGATAAGTATGAACCGCCTGCGCGACGGCAACTCCCCTGAGCCGCGCATATTCAGGCACAACAAACCGGCCTATTAGATCCAGACTCTTCATTCCCGGATCAACTGACAGTGGAATCCCGAACACACGCAAACCGACACGCAGCACAACCTGCATGTCGGCCAACTCCCCTGGCAAAGCCTGTGCATGAATGACACCCGACTCATGACAGATTTCTGCACTCTGACGGCTTGTCGACGGACACAATTGAATGGTGCGCTGGCTTGAAAGCTGCAACCGGCTCAATTCACCGCTGCCCTTAATAAAGCCAAGTTCGATGTCACCGCCGTGTTCCCGCGCAAGAGCCTTGATTGCGTTGCTGAGAAGCCGAACCGACTGCAGACGCTCTCGTTGAACATAGTGTTGCTCGATGATGCGCAAAGCATGTCGCGTCACGTCGGCATCTGATTCGAACGATGAGTTTGGAAATATTTCTTCAAGCGGGACGACCGCATGACCAGATGAAAAATCGTAGCGAAGGCCGAAGACCGGGAACCAAATCGAGCCCAGCCTGTCGGTTGATGATGGATAAAAACCAACAAGCAGACCAGCGAGCAAGGCAAGCCGCCGACTGCGCGTGTTCAACATCAATTTTATGCTGACGTACCAACGACGAATCACACAACGTCTCCTGCTTTGAGGCTAGCAGAAATCGCTGCCCGGCAGGCGACAAGGGAACCGTGGGGATGGGCAACTCTTACACCCCAAGAGTTGCGTGCTGTGACTACTCGACGGTCACACTTTTTGCGAGGTTACGCGGTTGGTCAACATCTGTGCCCTTACGGACCGCAATCCAATAGGCGAGCAGATGCAGCGGTACGGTGGTCATAAACGGAAGGATGGTCTCGGAGCATTCGGGAATTCCAATAAAATCATCCGCCAGCGATTGAAGCTGCCTGTCATCCTCTTGTCCAAGCGCCAAAATGCGCCCGCCGCGGGCTTTGATTTCCTCAATATTCGAAAGTGTCTTCTCATAGTAGGCGTCCCGTGGCGCAAGGCAGACCACACTCATATTTTCATCGATGAGCGCAATCGGACCATGTTTCAATTCTCCGGCCGCATAAGCCTCGGCGTGGATGTAGGACAGTTCCTTGAGCTTGAGCGAACCCTCGAGAGCCACGGGCCACTGCGGTCCTCTGCCGATGAACAGCAGACTGGTATTTTGCAGATAGCGATTCGCAAGTTTCTCAATCGACTCAGACAATCCCAACGCCTTCTCCACCAGACTTGGAATTTTGACGAGCTCATCGATTTGCAACGAAAGATCCGAGGGCGACAGAGCACCACGCTCCTGCGCGAGTGCAAGACCCAAAAGATAAAGAGCAGTCACCTGCGCCGCGAACGCTTTTGTACTTGCAACGCCAATCTCGGGGCCGGCCTTAGTCAGCGATTCTGCATGGCACGCGTGGGCAATCGTACTGCCCGGAACGTTGACAATCGCAAGCGTCTGGGCGCCGTTTGAGCGCGCCGATTTGATTGCCTGCAGAGTGTCGGCCGTCTCACCGCTCTGCGACACTGCAATCACGAGCGTCTGTGCACTGACCGTCGAAGCGCGATAGCGGTACTCACTGGCCAGATCGACCTCAACCGGAATGCGTGCTTGTGATTCGATAAAATATTTACTCAACAATGCGGCGTAGTAGCTCGTCCCGCACGCGATGATCTGAATTCTCTGCAACGACTTAAGCGGCAGCGCAGCAACTCCCAAATCTGCAAGATTGATGCGTCCGGAATCGCGCTCAATTCTGCCGTTCAAAGTCTGCGCAATGGCGAGCGGGTGTTCATGAATTTCCTTGAGCATGAAGTGGCGGTAGCCACCCTTTTCCATCATCGAGACCGACCATTCAACCTTGTTGAACGGGCGCGAAACCCGCTCGCCGGCAAAGGTTTCAATTTCAATCCCTGAGGGCTTCAAAACGACAATCTCATGATCCTCAACCACCAAGAACTGGCGCGTGTGCTCAACCAGCGCCGTGATTCCCGACGCCATATAACATTCACCTTCGGCCTGTCCGACAACGAGCGGGCTGCCCAATTTTGCGGAGTAGAGCACCTCGGGGGTGTCCAGACATAAAATTCCGAAGGCGAATGCACCCTTCAACTGAGCCACAACAGCTCTCAACGCATGACGCATGCGCTCCTCGGCACTTCCTGATTTTTGCCGGAGATATTCATCGTGCAATAAGTGCGCGGCAACTTCGGTATCGGTCTCACTCAGAAACTTGTAGCCCTTGCCGATCAATTCCTCTTTGAGATGGCGATAATTTTCGATGATTCCATTGTGCAGCAGGACGATTGGTCCGGAACGGTGCGGATGCGCATTGTTTTCGGTCGGCTTGCCGTGGGTCGCCCAGCGTGTGTGACCAATTCCCACTTTTGCCGAGGGCGGCAGCTTGTCCAGTTTGCGCTCAAGCTGCGACAATTTTCCTTCCGCACGTTCGATAGACACACCTTCGGGGGTCAGCATGGCGATGCCTGCCGAATCGTATCCCCGATACTCAAGTCGACGCAGTGCATTGAGAAAAAACGACGGCGTTGCACCCTGTCCAACGTAGCCAATGACACCGCACATATTGAATTCCTTTACAAACGAACGTCCGACTGTTGAGTCCAACGGGAAAATGATGGGATTCGCACTTCATCGGGAATGCGGATGTCACCGGCAAGATAAACATACGGTTCCACAATCACGTTCTGCCCAAAAACGACGGAGTCCTCAATATACACGTGCTCAGGTTTTAAAATCTGCACACCATCCGCCATGAGTTGCTGCACAATCCTTTTCTGCAAGCGGCCCGCAACGTCGGCGAGTTGCGCTTGGGAATTGACTCCCAAAACCGTTTCCTCAGGCACACCTTCGAGCGCGGTCGTCCGCCGGCCCGCTCCAGTCAGCAGTACAGGAAGGTCGGTCAGATAAAATTCACGCGCAGCATTCTCCGGTTTGATTTTTGGCAAAAATTCGCTCAAGGCTGAGAAATCTGCGGCGAAAAATCCACTGTTGCAGGAGCGGATGTTGCGCTGCTCAGGACTGCAATCCTTCTCTTCCTGAATGCGATAGACCTGTCCGTCCATCGTCTTGAGAACACGACCATAGCCGGTCGGTTCGGCTGCATCAAAAGCAAGCACCGTCAGTTCACTTTTATCGGTCTTCAAACGCTCCAACAAACTGTTGAGGATGGCAGGTTCCACACCCGGGACGTCGCCAAGCCCAATTAAAGCGACACCGCTGCCCACACCTTGAGCCTCCAGTGCCTTCACTCCGCACAGCGCCGCATGTCCGGTGCCCAGTGCAACATCCTGAAACACGTGCCGCACGCGGCAACGGCTGGCCACCTTTTGTGCAAAACGTTCGACAATCGCGTGCACTTCAGGCTGGGAGGGCGACACCACTACACTGAGATCGGCAACACCCGCCTCAACAAAGTGGCTCATGGACCACTCGATCAGAGGTCTTCCCAAGAGTGTGTGGGCAACCTTAGGACGCATGGTCTTCATCCGCTTTCCCTGCCCAGCGGCCAAAATAATTCCCACCACATCTTGCTTTTTTGCGTGCTTCTCTGACACTCATAACCTCGGTATGATGAACTGAAAAACAAAACCATAAGGCCAACAGCAAAGAAAGGACACACCATGGCGGGCACGTCCTCACCCCAGACACATCAATCACTCACTTGCACAGTGCAGGCACCCACCCGCATCGATCTTGCTGGCGGTACCTTGGATATTTGGCCTTTGGCAGCAATTCTACAAGAAAAATTTGAACTGTGGAACGCTCCGGTTGAAACAGTGAACCTGGCCATTGAGTTGCGCGCAGAAGCAAAAATCACGCTCCGACCAGCGCAGAACCTGCGTTGGAATTTCAACGACAAATCGCTCGGACGGTCGGCTCAGGGCGAATCACTCAAGCAAACTGATGCTGCGGATTTTGTGTTGCACAGGGCTGTTGCACGTCTTTATAAAAACGAACTGACCGCACGCGGCCTTGCCGACGTCACTATTGAAACAGATGCCAAAGCCCCACGCGGTTCGGGACTGGGTGGTTCAAGTTCGCTCGTCATCGCGCTGCTTTCGGCCTTCGAGAAACTGCTCGGTCGCAAGGTCGATGGCACAGAACTCTGCCGCACCGCACAAACACTCGAGGCCGGGATTCTGGGCAACCTCGCCGGCAATCAAGACCACTTCGCGGCGTTCTTTGGCGGACTACAGTCGGTCAGTCACAGCGCGCAAGGAAGCGCCACATCTCAAATCTCGAGCGACCTCAACACACTTGGCAAACATCTCGTGCTTGCACACAGCGGTCAGCAACACTTCAGCGCGTTCAATAACTGGCTGGTTCTGGAAAAAGTTCTCACCGGTGACGCTGGCGTACTCGAGAGATGCGCGGCGATTGCAAAAATTGTACCCGACATGAAGCGCGAGCTCGAAAACAAAAACTGGAAAAACGTCGCGCGACTTCTGAGCGCCGAATGGGACATCCGCAGAACTCTGGCGCCCGGAATTGTCACCCCAATGCTCGAATCGCTCTACGC
>JBEDKY010000456.1:0-5026 GCA_041171905.1 Pseudomonadota bacterium | reverse complement strand
GTTCTGTTGAAGGCGGTCTTCAAAAAATCGCGCAGTTTGAGCGCCTCGGGGCTGCCCGATTTGAACTCAATTCCCGCATAGATGTCTTCGGTATTCTCGCGGAAGATGACCATGTCGACCTTCTGCGGTTCGCGCACGGGAGCCGGTACGTTGGGGTACCACTTCACCGGACGGACACATTGATAAAGATCGAGAGTCTGGCGCAATGTGACGTTCAAACTGCGAATCCCGCCACCGACGGGAGTTGTCAGGGGACCTTTGATTGAAACGCGGAATTCACGCAGCGCATCGACTGTTTCCTGCGGCAGCCAGTCGTTGTATTTTTGAAAGGACGCTTCACCCGCTGGAACTTCCATCCAGTGAATCTTGCGCTTGCCGCCATATGCCTTGGCAACCGCAGCATCAAAAACCATCTGACTCGCAGCCCAGATGTCGGGACCGGTGCCGTCGCCGCGGATGAATGGAATGATTGGTTCTGCTGGAACATTCAGCTGTCCCTTGCCGTCGACGGAAATTTTTTGTCCGGCGTTCGGCACTGAAATTAATTTGTAACTCATGAGTTCACCCTTCCTGCTCAAGGCGGTTTAAACAAACCCGAAAATCATCGGGTAAAGGAGCTTCAAATGCAACTATCCGGCCGTCCGCCTCCTGCCAGCTGATGCTTTGCGCATGCAGCATGTGACGGGCCGCCCATTGCCCGCAGGGGTGACCTATCACATTGTTTGCGTAGGTTTTATCGCCAAACAATGGAACTCCGAGTGCCTGCAGATGCACCCGGATTTGATGAGTCCGGCCCGTTTCGGGTCGGCACTCGATGAAGCTGGCCTGCAGCTTCGGAAATGTTTTGAGAACCAGATAAGCGGTGACTGCCGATTTTACATCTTTGCTCTTCAGTTGAGCGGAACGCGACGAGGAAGCACCCATAACGGCCATGTAGGTGTTGGACCGAGACGAATCCTTGCGAATTGGCCATCTCAAAATGCCTTCAACCGGTGACGGGATCCCCAAGCCGAGTGCCAAGTAAACTTTCTGCATTTTTCGCTGCAAAAAAAGTTGCTCCAGCTGACTTTGCGATGCCTTGCCTTTCGCAATGAGCATGACACCCGAGGTGTCTTTATCGAGCCTGTGGACAAGAAAAAGTTCGTTCGCTTTATATTTTTCAGGATACTGGCTGCACAACGCATGAATAACTGTGTCCTCGCTGGAGGTCAAAGTTGCCTGCGACGGCAGGCCCGCGGGTTTGTTGATCACAAGAAACTGCGGAGTATCAGCAAGAACTGACACAGGAATACTTTTCAGCTGGTCACTTTTGAGAGGTCTGTCCTCATCCCAGAACAACTCGATCAGGTCGCCTTCCGCCACATTTTTTTTGGCGATCATGACTCTTTTTTTGTTGAGATATGCGCCGCCACGGTCGATGATCATCTTTATTTTTTTGCGTGAAAGAGACTGGCACAACGCCGAGGCGGCAACATCGAAACGCTCACCGTTGAGAGAGGCCGGCACCTGTGCTTTAATCTGACCTAGCATTTACAACCTCATTCGGGGAGACAACTGATGGTGTTGGCAAAAATTTTTGCCCGGACACGGATTGCAGTTTCACTTGTGTGCGCCACAGGCTGCCTGCAGGCAATTGCTGCAGAGCCAGTTGCCCAGGCCAAAACAGTCAAGCAGGAGCTGAACAACGGCATTACTTACTGGCTGGATACAACTTTTTCAAATAAAAAAGTTCATATTGTTCAGATCGATTTGACCAACCCGAAGATAAAATTTCGTGCGTCGACTAGCCAAGAGCGAGGCATGACACCGTCTGATTTTGCTGCAAAAACCGGCGCCATTGCTGTGATCAATGGAGACTTCTTTGATGCCGCACAGCGGACGATTGGACTCGCTGCAGGGCTCGGTTCTGTCTGGCCGAACACCGCCGACACAAAAGAATGGTCTTTCTTGGCATGCACAGACAACAACAACTGTTTCATCGAGCCCTATAACACCGTCACACCCCATCAATCCGCATGGACGAGTGTTGTCGGCGGATGGCAAATTCTCATCGATCCGGATTTTGAGTGGAGCAAGACAGACGACTCCGAGTGTGGAGATTTTTGTCTCGTCGAACATCCACGTACTGCAATCGGACTCAATTCCGATCGCAGCAAAATGTGGTGGGTGATGGTGGAAGGCAGACAGGGTTCACTCACCGGACTGACGCTCGCAAACACGACGCGCATTTTCAAGAAACTTGGAGCAACTTGGGCTCTAAATCTCGATGGCGGAGGGAGCTCAGGGCTCATTCTCAACGGCCGCCGCATCAACGGCCGTCCGTTCAACGAACCTCAGGAACGCAGAGTCGCAAATTGTCTGGCGGTGATTGGAAGTCCCTGAGCGCGCTTACTGCGGTGGCTCTGCGATGAGCGCAGTCAGATCCTTAGCAAATGACGTTCGCTTGTAAAAATCCGTCTGCTCTCCGCCATCAGGCTTGAGCTGGATTTCAATCAGTGCCCCGATATCGGTACGGCCAATCAACAAACGCTTGTTTGTGCGGGCAATCAGGCCCAGCGGCGTTTTGCCCATGTTGTTGACACCCGAATATATCTTGGTGGGATTAATCAGGTTCGTGCCATCAAATTCGTAACGCATCAGGAGCGGATTGGTTTCGTGCTGATAGAGCACATAAACTTTTCCATCGGAGTTCTGCATGACGTTTACGGCTTTGTGCTGTGGAGTTGTGTCCGGACCATCGCCATAATTCAAACCTCCCTTACAGGTCACAGCCCCAGAACTCAGAGTCAGAATGTTGATTCGGGGTGCCGTTCCGCTGGATAAAAGCGCGATTGCAGACGTGTTACCACCCTGAATCAAAGCGGAATGATTGACACTGTCTATCGAGCAACCTGTTGCAGCGGGGGATGAAGATGAAAAAAATTCATCTGCGCTGAGTCCGCCGTCACTGTTATATCGAATTGACTTTATACCGGTGCCAATTTGCGCGTGCAGCACTCCGCTCTGAAAGCCAGTCACAAGCGACTTTGCACGCTGGCTCTTGAAGGCTGCCTTGATTGAACTTTCCGCTCCCCAGGCTTTGTTTTTGACCAATGCCGATTTGACATCAAGCGTGCCCAGAGTTTCTTTGTCTGTTCCTGCATCTACGAAAAACATCAGCGTCGAAGCATCGAGAAAATGAAACGCTGTGATCGGGCCAAAATCGAGCCCGGCTTCAAAAAGATCGACCGTCAGCGATAGACGTCCTCCACCATCAAAACGCACCGCAACCGGACCACCACCGTCTTTGGAGTTTGCCGCCAACCAGAAGGACACTGCGTTTGTCTCAGGTGCTTCGGTCGCAACTGGTGTGGGCGTCGGTGTCGGGCTGGAATTACCGTCACCTTTGGAAGACTCTTTTCCACATGAAATTGCTGATGCGACAAAACCAAGTGCAACCAACGAAGGTAGATATCGGCTCTTGAAAATGCTCATGACATTCAGCCTTTCACTTGGTCTAAAAAACCGGTTCCTTGAGATCAACTCCGCGCTCGATGTCGGTATCAACCTTCTCACGGCCAAAAATCTTCCACGCCGAAAGAACACACACACCGGCGAAGATCATCGTCGCAAGAAAGAACAGCGGATGGAAAAACAGAGCGAGTGCCAAACTCAATACAGCCAATGAGCCGCACACGACCATGTTTGTCATCACCTTGTCGGCACTCGAGAGCGGCAACTCGGCTTCAAGTACGGCGAGAGAATGGCCCTGTACCAGCAGACGACGCTCGCGAGCGGTTGTCATGAACCGGAACGGACTTTTTGGCGCGAATGAATAACGAACAACCCAGAACGGCAAATGGACGAGATGTATGCCGACAATTTCGATTTCAGTGCGGTGTTCGTAGAGTGTGCCAACTTTGGTCTTTGCAACGCGGCGATGGTATTCCTGAATTTGATCCTTTGCACGCGCGATCGCCGAGCTCTCGCGCACCTGCACTCCGGAGATGGTCAGACCGTTCGCGTGATCAAACTTGAAGCCCTGCCGAGCATCATAGACAGTCGCTGATGCCGCACCCTTGACGACACCGAGAGTCTCGTCGAGCGGAAATCCATCCCAGTCGACCAGAACATCTTCCTTGGGGTGATGAAGGCGCTCGAGTCCCCAATGCTCCTTGGGAGACTTTCTTGCCAATATTGCCCAACGATATCTCCTGCTGAAGCGATTTTCTTCCTTTAAAAATCGTGCGCTGTACTCGCTACCCTGGCCTTTGTATTGGTTTGCCTTCTGGCTGTGGCCACTCCAGAACGTGTGGGCTTCAACTGAGATCACCCAGTAGGGCAAACTGATCCCGTAGGAGCCAAGAATCTTGAACTCGTTCTTGACCTTGTCCGGACGGTGGTATCTGCTCGTGATCCAGTCATAAAATATTCCTTCGACTTGTTCACGATCCAAACGATTTGGGACGATGAAATGATCACCGATGATGTCTTTTGCACCCTCTTCCAAATCGAGAATGAATCCCGTCGAGCAGTAGGGGCACAGGTGAATGTAGTCATCAATATTGTATTCAAACGACGCATTACACGCCGCACAAGATACCTGAAACATGCAGCCACCCTTGAAGGTTGAGACTCACTTCAAGACTAACGCCATTGTGCGGTGCAAACGATGTCAATGTGATTGCGGATGAAAAAAGTTCCTCAAGTTCTCCACAAGCTGCAGGGCACTGTGGCGCAGGGGCTGGGAATCATCAGAGTTTTCAATGATAAAATGTGACTTTGCGCGCCGCACCTGATCGGTGACCTGAGCGGAAAAAATTGCCGAAACAGTCTGCTGCGGCAGGCCTCTCGACTGAGACAGCCTTGCGCGGCGAACCTCGTCGGGAGCGACCACCGAAACGACCGCATCAAACTCCTTTTCACGTCCTGCTTCAAAAATGAGTGCAGCCTCGTAAAAAACCCAAATTCCGCCGCTGAGTGAATTCAATTGCCCACAAATGCTTTCAAATTTTCGAAACAAGGCGGGATGGATAATGCTCTCGAG